>CAXNFZ010000084.1:0-10468 GCA_964201495.1 Chloroflexota bacterium
TCGCGTTGAAAAAATGGATGGCCTGAGTAGTTACCGGATTTCAGATTTCGGATTTCAGATTGAGCAAATCTGAAATCCGAAATCCAAAATCTGAAATGATCAGGTTCCCTCTTCCCAGCTCGAGAGGTACTTCGTCTGATCCTTAGTGAGCTTGTCGATCTTGATGCCCATGGCGGCCAGCTTCAAGCGCGCGATTTCGCGGTCGAGCTTCTCCGGGATCGTGTAGACGTCCGGCTTCAGCTTCGAGGCATTCTTGAGGATGAACTCGGCGCCAAGCGCCTGGTTGGCGAAGCTCATGTCCATCACCGAGGCCGGGTGACCTTCGGCCGACGCCAGGTTGACGAGGCGGCCGCCGCCGAGCAGGTTGATCTTGCGGCCATCAGCCTTCATCGTAAACTGCTCGACCCACGGGCGGAGCGGGCGCGGCTGGCCTTTGCTCATCTTCTTGAGGCCGGGGATGTTGATCTCGGCGTCGAAGTGGCCGCTGTTGGCGAGCATCGCTCCGTCCTTCATCAGGGCGAAGTGCTCGACGTCGATGACGTTCTTATTGCCGGTGACGGTGACGAAGAAGTCGCCGACCTTCGCCGCAGCCTTGAGCGTCATGACCTGGAAGCCGTCCATGACCGCCTCGAGCGCCTTCATCGGGTCGACTTCGGTGACCACAACGAGCGCGCCCATGCCGCGTGCGCGGCTGGCGACGCCGCGTCCGCACCAGCCGTAGCCGTTGACGACGAGCGTCTTGCCGGCGAGCAGCACGTTCGTGGCGCGGATGATGCCGTCGATGGTGCTCTGGCCGGTGCCGTAGCGGTTGTCGAAGTAGTGCTTCGTCATCGAGTCATTCACCGCGATGACCGGGAAGCGCAGCGCGCCGTCGGCCGCCATCGCGCGCAGGCGAATGACGCCCGTGGTGGTCTCTTCGGTTCCGCCAACGATTTCAGGCACCTGCTCCGGGCGCTGCTTGTGCAGGATGCTGACCAGGTCGCAGCCGTCGTCCATCGTCATCACCGGGTGATGGTCGAGAGCGGCGTTGAGGTGCTTGTAATACGTCTCGTTGTCCTCGCCCTTGATGGCGTAGGTCGGGATCTCGTCGTTGGCGACGAGCGACGCCGCCACTTCGTCCTGCGTGCTGAGCGGATTGCTGGCGCACAGCACGATGTCCGCGCCGCCGGCCTGCAGCGTGCGCATCAGCGACGCCGTCTCGCTCGTCACGTGCAGACATGCCGAAATCTTCACACCCTTGAACGGGCGCTCCTTCTCGAAGCGCGCGCGGATCTGCTTGAGCACCGGCATTTCCTGCTCAGCCCATTCGATCTTGTAGCGTCCCTGCGTCGCCAGATTGAGGTCCTTTACGTCGTGATTCATTTCTTTCTCCTTACTTCCTACACGGCAGCTTTTCTGACGCTGCCTTCCATTTCAAAACACGACAGGGCCGGGACTCCAGGCTGCAGGGATACCGTGAACTACGGGCCTGCGCGGCGTGCTTTGCAAACAACAAGTTTATATTGGCATCGGCCCGAAATTCACCTCGTAACGACGGCGAAATTCATCCTGCGTAAACGCGTGCGACTGACCGCCGACGCATTCGAGTGCGAAGGTCGCTGCCACGCTGCCGAGGCGCCCGCATGTTTCCCAGTCTGCGCCGGCGGCGAGGCCCTTGAGCAGGCCGCCGCGGAACGCGTCGCCGACGCCGGTCGGATCGACGATGCGATCCTCAGGCACAGCCGGCACATCGATGCGCCGATCCTTCAGATAGATGCTGCTGCCGTGAGCGCCCTTCGTCACGATCACCGCCTCGGCATGGAACAGCACGTCGGCCTCGTTCATGTCGGTTTTCTGACGGATCAGCTCCATTTCGTAGTCATTGCAGATCAGCACATTCGCGCCCGCAATGCCGGCGCGCAATTCCTCGCCGGTCGAACGGGCGCACTGCTGGCCCGGGTCGAAGATGTAGCGCACACCCATCTCCGTGCATTCCCGCGCAAAATTGATCATCGCACGCGGCTCAGTCGGGGAGACGATCACTATGTCCGGCCGGATCGGCAGCGATTTCAGCGAAAGATGTACATCGTCGGCCATCGCCCCTGTGTAGAACGAGGCGATCTGGCAGCTGTGCTGGTCGGTGCTGCAGAAAAACGACGCGGTGAACTTGTTCGGCGTCTGAGTCACGAAGCGCGTGTCCACGCCTTTGTCCTCCAGCCACGTCCGATACTCACCGAAATCCTGGCCGGCAGTGCCGAAAAGCATCGGGCGCTCGCCGAGCATCGCCAGCGTATACGCAATGTTTGGCGCCACGCCGCCGCGGCGCTTCTGCATGTCGTCGACCAGAAAGCTCAGGCTCAGCCGCGTAAGCTGCTCCGGAATAATCTGTTCGCTGAACGAGCCCGGAAAACTCATCAGGTAGTCGTAGGCGATCGAACCGGTGACGATGATATTCATATGCAGGTTCTTCTTAACGATTCAGGCTGTTCTATCTTCCATTGCGAAACACACCGTAATTCCCCTTCTGAGCAACCGCGTGTGTCACAGGTGAAATCGATCTGCGCCTGAGTGGTTATGATTCTTTTTCAATCTGCCCTGTTCCTTCCCCGTTCCTTCCCTGTTCCTGTCCTGCCTCTGCCCTGTTTCGCTCTCCTGCGCACATCGAAACGATGCGCTCGCGGAACGTTCAGGCAAGATACAGGTGAAGGGCTGAGAAGTTCACGTGAACTGGCTCTCGGCGGCGTTTCGTAATTCGGCAGGCCCAAATCGACAAAACCGCTGCCCAGTGGCAAGTTGCAGATATTTCCAAACTCGGATTACTTTTTTTGCTTTGGGTTGTCGAATCGATATCCCTGCCCACGAATCGTCTTGAGGTAATTCGGGGCGCTCGGATCGTCTTCGATCACTTTGCGCAACCAGCGAATATGCACGTCGAGCGTGCGCGTATCGCCCATGTACGTCGTCTCCCAGATGTGCTGCATCAGGAATTTGCGCGGGATGACTTCGCCCTGCCGCTGCATAAACGTCAGCAGTAGCCGAGACAGTTTCGGATTCAGCTGGTGCTCGGCGCTGCGCTTGCGCACCTTGCCGTCACTCGGTCGAAATACGATGTCGCCGCAGCGAAACTCAACACTTTGCCCCTCAGGCATCAACTTTTCCACTCTTGCCAGAAGCCGTTTTAGCTGCAAAGGACGCACCAGATGCGCATCCGCATATTCAGCGAAATTTTCCACCGGCGTTTCATCCCCAATCAAAAGAATTGGGATGCCACGCCGCCGCTTGATTGCTCGACAGACCTTCTCAGCACCGCCTTTCAACGACGGGCTGTCGACGATCACAAGCACAGGTTCGTCGTTCGCCAGTCGTTCAAGCGCGTACTTGGCCGTGCGCACCCAGATCACGCGATATCCTGACCGCTCCAACGCCGGCTGGACAGAATCGCCCAGACCGCCCTGGATCAACAGAATTTTCGTCGGTGAAGGTTTCATACGAGAAAGTCGAATGAGCGCACCGCCGGTCTATTACCATCGGTGCACACACCGCGAACCGTGCAAGACGGCCGATTATACATATGCGCCATGCGTCAGTCCGCGTGGGCGCGTGGGCCGCGTGGGGGTGCATTCGCCAAAAGGGGCGAATTTCGACAGCAGATTTGTCTCACGCGAAGGCGCGAAGAACGCGAAGAAAAGAGCTTGTGATGGCTTTTTCGTGCCTTCGCTTGAGGAAGTTTCTTCGGCGACGGAATTCAGATCTCTTCGCGTTCTTCGCGTTCTTCGCGTGAGAAATGCATCCGCCGTTGGGGGCGAAAATTTTTGTGCGCGAAATCCTCACCCCTGACCGCCCCCCCTCACCCGGCGATTTCGCCTGCCGTTCTCCCGTGTCAGGCTCGACGCATCGCGCGCGTCACCGAATGCGGCGCTCCACCCCAAACTGCGAATACACCCTCCGCGTTCCGCGCATCCGGCGTTTGGGGGCAAATTAGATGTCGACGACCGCTTCTGATTCCGGATACACCCGCGCAAAGATGCCTGCTGTCTGCCAATGGAAAACTTCCCTCATGCGAAGCCGCAAAGCCGCGAAAAATGCGAAGTGGTCTGAATTCCGCCGCCGAAGCACTTCCTCACGCCAGGTCGCGGAAAGGCCGAAAAAACATTTCTTTTCGCGTTCTTCGTAGCTTCGCGTGTGACAAATCTGCCGTCAAAATCCGCCCCGAACTGCGGACGCCTCCCCAGCATTCCTGTTTCCAAACATCGGGTCATGTAACATCCCCGCAATGTCCCGCGCATCTCTGCGCACGATTGCGTGCGTCGCCTTCCTTTGTCTGTTGCCGTTCACCCTCTATCTGCCGGTGACGCTCGGCGGTCAGACGCTGCTGCCAGCGGACAATCTCTTTCAATATGAACCCTGGCGCAGCGAACCTGCCGGTCTTGCTCTCAGCGCGCCGTCGGGACAGCTGCACCTGCAAAATGAACTTGCCTCCGACTTGATTCTGCAGAACTACGCCTGGAAGGGCTTCATTCGCGATTCAATTCGTGCCGGCGAACTGCCGCTCTGGAATCCATATCTTTTCGCCGGCGTGCCCTTTCTCGCCGCGGGCCAGCATTCGGCGCTGTATCCGTTCTCGGTCATCTTTCTCGTGCTGCCGCTCGCTTCTGCCTACGGCTGGTTCATGGTCTCGCAGCTGGCGCTGGCCGGCCTGTGCATGTACGCACTGATCTGCACCTACGGCCTGCGTCGGTCTGCTGCCGTGTTCGCTGGCGTGGCATTTCAGCTCTGCGGCCTGCTCGTCATCGGGGTCGTACACCCGATGATCGTGGCTTCGGTCGCCTGGCTGCCTCTGATCCTGGCACTGATCGAGAAGCTTTTACGCAGCGACAACGGCCTCGGCGGACGTCCGGCTTCGCTTCCCTGGGCGGTGCTCGGCGCCGGCGCCGTCGGCTGTCATCTGCTCGCCGGCCACGTCGAAATTTCCGTCTACACCGCCCTCGTCGCCTCAACGTACACGCTCTACCGACTGCTCGGCAGCGGCCGCCTGCGTGAGCGCGGCTATGTCGTCTCTCGCCTGGCATGGCTGCTGTTGTTCGGCGCCGGCGGCGCGCTGCTCGCCGCGGTGCAGCTGATTCCGCTGTTCGAGCTCGTCACGCAGAATTTTCGCGGCGCAGGCCGCAGCACGTTCGAGCAAGTCCTCAGCTATGCGTTTCCAGTGCGCTACATCGCGCTCTGGCTGCTGCCCAACATCTACGGCAGCTGGGGCCACCACAATTACTTCGACTGGTTTTCGCTGCGCATGGAACCGGCCTCCGCCCTGCAGGGCACGTGGTGGGGTTACGCCGCCAAAGAGCAGGTGGAAAGCAGCGTCTATGTCGGCATCGGCACGCTTCTGCTGGCGATCGTCGGCACCGCCGCCGGCATGCGTTCTGTCCTGCGGCGCGGCTCGAGCGAGCGCGTGCCGGTGCTGTACTTCCTGCTGCTGGCCGCGCTGAGCGTGCTGTTCATCTTCGGCACTCGCGCGTATGCGCTGCTTTACTACGGGCTGCCGGGCATCGATCAGCTGCATTCGCCGTTCCGCTGGAAATTCCCGCTCACCATCGCGCTCTGCGTGCTCGCCGCACTCGGCTTCGATCGCTGGACGAGCCCGCTCCACGGCGCCCGCCACAAACTTCAACGCCCGATCGCGCTCATTGTCGCCGCAGCCGGCATCTTGCTCTTCGTGGGCATCATTGCCGCGCGCCTGGCCTGGCCGCTCGTGAACGGCCCGATGACTGCGCTGTTCGAAGAGAGCGCGCTCGCCCCGCAACGTTTCACCTCGCCGCAGGGGCTCTTCAGCTACATCGCCGGCAATGTCGCAATCTTCGCTATCCTGCTGGCGGCGATCGGCCTCGCATCTGCGCTCAAACCCGGCCGCGTGCAGGTTGTCGCGCTGATCGGCCTGCTCGCCCTCGACCTGAATCTCGCCTGGGTCGGGTTCGCCCCGTCAGTCGACCCAGCGCTGCTCGACGTGCAGCCAGCGGCGCTGCAGCCGCTGCGCGACGACCCCGACGCGGTCGGCTCACTCAAGCTGTTTCGCGTGACATCATTTGAGCCCAGCAGCGCGGCACACAACAAACCTGCCAACGCCAACGCGCTGTGGCCGCTCGGCCTGCAGGATGTGCGCGGCTACGATTCGATCATCCCGCGCCGCTACGTCGACTACATGAAGGCGATCGAACCACAGGGCGACCTGCTCTACAACCGCGTCAGTCCACTGCGCGAACGCGCCAGCCTCGAATCGCCTCTGCTCGATCTGCTCGGCGTCAAGTACGTGCTGACCGAAAACGAAATCGACGTCGCCGGCTACGTAGAGTTGCCGCGTGTCGGCGGCCTGCGCGTCTACCGAAACACGCGTGCGATGCCGCGCGCGTATCTCATGCCTGCAAGTGCCACGATCGCGCCAGACGCCCTCGTAGACAACAGCACATGGTTCGGCGAGGCCATTCAGCGCTTCGACCCACGGCGTTTCGTGCTGGTGAACGACCCCGCCGTCTGCGGTTCGTCCGGCTGCGGCCGTGCTGTCTCTGCAGATTTTGTGCCCGCTACTGTCACTGCCTATGCGAATGGAGAGGCGTGGGTCGACGCACCCCTCACCCCCGGACGAGAATGGCTTATCCTCAATGACAGCTGGTTCCCCGGCTGGCGCGCCTTCGTGCGCCCCGTCGGAGCCGCCGACGATCAGGAAATCGAGGTCCCTGTCGTCCTCGTCAACGGCAACTTCCGCGGCGTGCGCCTCGATCGTGCCGGGCTCCCCGCCGATGCCACCGCCGCCACCGTGCGGTTCAAGTATTCCCCCGACAGCGTCCGCTTCGGTGCATTCGCCTCGGCGCTCACCTTCATTTCTCTGCTTTTCGCCGCCGGCATCTACGGCTGGCGCTCGCTCGCAGCCGCCGCCGACTCACTCAGCGGCGCCGGACGCGTAGCGCGCAATTCCGCCGTGCTCTCCGGAATGAATATCGTCGCCCGCCTGATTTCCTTCGCGTTCGCCATCATCGTCGCCCGCCTGCTCGGCCCGGACGGCGTCGGCGCCTACTATTTCGCCGTCGTCATCGTCGGCTGGTTCGAAATTATTCTCAATTTCGGGCTGAACACGTATCTCACCCGCGAAGTGGCGCGCGATCCAGCCCATGCCGCCGCCTACTTCCGCCTCACGACCGCCCTGCGCCTGTCTCTTGCCGCTGCCGCCGCCCCCGTCCTCGCACTCGTCCTCCTCGCCGGCCGCAACGTCGCTTACTTCAGCGACGAGGTCGCCCTCACCATTGCCATTCTCGGCGTCTCCCAGGTGTTTAGCAGCCTCAACTCCGGCCTGAGCGCCCTCTTTTTTGCGTTCGAACACGGTGAAGTCCCCGCAGCGCTCTCAGTCGTCTCCGCCCTCGCCACCGCCTCCATCGGCGCCGTGCTGCTGATATTCGGCTGGGGGGTGCCCGCTCTGGCGATCACTTCGCTGCTGGTCAATCTGCTCACGCTCGCACTGCTCGGCGTGCTCGCCCGCCGACAGCTCAGACTGCACTTCGGCCGCAGCGCAGACGGTTTCACCGTGCACAGCTCGCGGCTCCAAATCCTGCGCGACTCGACGCCGCTCATGCTGAATCACCTGCTGGCATCAATCGAGTTCAAGATCGACGTTCCCATCCTCAAGGCAGCCGCTCCTGCAGCGCTCACTTTCGGCGCCGCTGCCGGCTTGGTCAAATCTGAGGAAGTCGTCGGCTGGTACAGCACGGGCTATCGCTTCGTCGACGCGTTCAACATCATCCCGTCGTTCTTCACGCAATCGCTCTTCCCCGCCCTCTCCCGCATGGCTACCCAGGGCACCGATGCATTTATGCGTGCCTTCACGCTGGCTGTAAAGGTGCTCGTCATCGTGGCGCTGCCGCTGGCCGTCGGCACGACCTTTCTTTCCTCCACTCTTGCCGGCTTCTTCGGCACCGAATTCCTGCCGCATGGAGCCGTGGCAATCTCGATCATGGTCTGGAGCATGGTCGCCGGCTGGATCAACAGCGTGACCAACTACGCCCTCATCGCAGTCAATCAGCAGCGCACCATCACGCGCGCCTTCGCAGTGACGCTGGTCTTCAACCTGGTGGCAAATCTCGTACTTGTGCCGCTCTATTCCTATCAGGCCGCCGCCGTGGTGACGATCGGCTCTGAGCTCGTCAAGGGCGTGATTTTCTATTACTACGTGCGCCGCCACATCGGCGCGCTGCCGTGGGGCGCAATCCTCGCACGACCCGCCCTCGCAGCTGGCCTGATGGCCGCCGCCGCCGGCGCAGGCCTGTGGACCGGCCAGCTCTGGATCGGCCTGGCCCTCGGCTCCCTGATCTACGTCGGCGCGATTCTGGCCCTCAAAACGCTGAATCAACAGGAAATTGCGCCGCTCCTGCGCCGCCGCTGACCTCTCGCGTCTGCACTGAACATCCATCACCGTCCGCGCACCGTCCGCATCAGGGCATCACGCATGGGAGAAGACGCCGCGCAAAGATTTCTCACGCGAAGAACGCAAAAAACGCCAAGAGGTCTGAATTCCGTCGCCGAAGAAAATTCCTCAAGCGAAGGCACGGAAAAGCCGAAAAAAGTCTTTTCCTTCGCGTTCTTCGCGGCTTCGCGTGAAACAAATCTGCTGTCGAAATCTGCGGATATACGCTTGCGAATGGATGCATCCGAAGATGCGGAGACTCGTCGACGCACGTAGTAATTGATGGTCGGTGCAAACGCATGCGGTGCTCGACCGCCCCTCTCCGCCAGGATTTCGCACGCTGCATCGAACCTGATTCGAACGAACAGTGAGCGAAATCGCAGGGGAGAGGGGTCAGGGGTGAGGTTTTCGCGCGCAAATATTTTGCTTACTGCCGAAAAATCTGCGTTAACATAACGCAATTATGGGTGAAGTCTGTATTGCCAATATTGGACCGAAACAGCGCCGCATGCGCCTGTATTTCGGCATCGCTGTGGCCGTCGCCGGCGTCGCGTTTGCCGCGTTCGTCGTGCTGACCGGCCAGCCGGCATGGGCGCGGTTGCTCGCGTTCCTGCCATTCTCCGCAGCCGCACTCGGGTTTTTCCAGTACCGCGACAAAACCTGAGTGGCTCTCGCGTCGCGCGGTTCGCGCGACATGGACCAGGGCCCGGAGGACATCTCCGACGCTCAAATGAATGCTCAAATTCGCCGTCAGGCCCGCGCAGTACAGCTCAAATCCATGGCCTTCGGCCTCGCAGCCACCCTGGTGGTGCTGTTCGTGAAGTGAAAGTGGATAGTGATAGTCGATAGTGATAGTCGATAGTCGATAGCACCTACTGAAGTACAGAGTCGACATTCGCCGACCAGACAGTTCACGCCCTGCTCTTCACTATCCACTATCACTATCCACTATCACTATCCCCTCAAAACAGCCCTTCGATCGACAAATAGCGCTCACCGGTGTCGTAGTTAAAGCCAAGAATGCGCGTGCCTGCTGGCAGATCGGCGATTTTCTTCGCAATCGCCGCCAGCGTGGCCCCGGACGAAATGCCACAGAAAATTGCTTCCATGCGCGCCGACTTCTGGGTGTACTCGAATGCCTCGTCTTTTGTCACCTGAATCACGCCATCAAGCAGATCCTTGTGCAGGTTGGCCGGGATGAATCCGGCGCCGATGCCCTGGATCGGGTGCGGACCGGGTGCGCCGCCGCTGATCACCGGCGATGCCGCCGGCTCCACTGCGAACACCTTCAGGTTCGGCCACGCCTTCTTCAGCACCTGCGCCGTGCCGGTGATGTGTCCGCCCGTGCCCACGCCAGTGATAATCACGTCCAGCCCCTCTGGGAAATCGAGCAGAATTTCCTGCGCCGTCGTGCGGACGTGCACGTCGATGTTGGCTGGGTTCTCGAACTGCTGTGGGATCCACGAATTGGGCGTCTCCTGCTGCAGCTCCACCGCACGCGCAATCGCACCCTTCATGCCCTTCTCGCGCGGCGTCAGGTCAAATGTGGCGCCATACGCCTGCATCAGGCGGCGCCGCTCGATCGACATCGACTCCGGCATTACCAGCATCAGCTTGTAGCCTTTGGCCGCTGCCACCATCGCCAGCCCGATGCCGGTGTTGCCCGACGTCGGCTCGATGATCAGCGTGTCCTTGTTCAGCACTCCGCGCGCCTCGGCGTCTTCGACCATCGAAAGCGCAATGCGGTCTTTGATGCTGCCGCCCGGATTTGCGCGCTCGAGTTTGATCCAAACTTCATGGGTCGCCGGATACAGCCGCTGCGCGCGCACGTGCGGCGTGTTGCCGATGGTGTCAAGAATGCTGTTGACTTTCATGCCGATGACTGTAGCGTATTCCCCACTGCAGTTCGACCATCCCCCTGCGTTTCGAAAGCCAAACTACATGATCAGCTTACTTTCGCAGGAATCTCCGGACACGCAATTACTTCAGCCTGGATCGATATTTCCTGTGAAGCCCGCCATTCCTCCTCTCTTCAAGAGAATCTTC
>CAXNFZ010000085.1:0-10418 GCA_964201495.1 Chloroflexota bacterium
GGCGGGGCGATGCCGTGATTCGCGAGATATCCTGGAGTTTAGTCACTCCCCATTCGGCTCTCTACCGCCCGCACCACCGCCGCCTCCACGACCTCGATTGGCTGGCGCGCATCGACCGTCACCCACCGCCGCGGATCGCACGCCGCAAGCTGCTCATACCCCGCTTGCACACGCCGATGGAATTCCACCGATTCGGAGTCCAGTCGATTCACTTCACCATCAGCTGCGCGCCGCGCCAGCGCCGTCTCCACATCGAGATCGAAATACAAAGTCAAATCCGGCCAGCGCCCGCACGTGGCGAAATCGAGGATGGTGCGCAGCAGATCGAGGTCCAGGCCGCGGCCATACCCCTGATATGCCAGCGTGCTGTCCGCAAAGCGATCACACAGCACCACCCCACCCTGCTCCAGATGCGGCAGGATCCGCTCGGCCACAAGCTGCGCACGAGACGCACAGAACAGCAGCAGTTCGGCGCGCGCGTCCATCACGCTGCCACGCCCCTGCAGCAGGATCTCGCGCACCGATTCGCCCAGCTGCGTGCCACCCGGCTCACGCACGGTCAGCACAGAACACCCCTGCGCCGTCAGCCACTCCGCCAGCTTCCGGAACTGTGTGGTCTTGCCACTCCCGTCCATGCCCTCCAGAGTAATGAACATCGACGCTAGTCCCGGTAAATCCGCACGTGCCGCATCGGCTCTTTGCCGTACGAATGCGAGACGAGGCTCTCTTCCTTGGCGCGCTCATGCTGACGACGACGAACCCAGGAATTCTGCGGCGAAAGATCCACGCTGCGCTCACCGGACAGCACGCGCTGAATCGCATTCTCCATTTCGCGCATCGCCGATTCCTCCGGAATGCGGTCACGATCCGTCAGCCCAAACAAATCTGCCAGGCAATTCTCCATCTGCGTCGGCGAATTCGATCGCAATACGTAAATCGGCAGATTCGCTGACTCAGCATCGTTGATGATGCGTGGGCGCTGGCGGTAATACGCTTTGGCCGTAATCAGCACATTTGCGCCGTCAAGCGTGTCGACCAGTTTTGCGTTTACGCCCAGCGCCTGAATCGTCTGCTGCATGCGATGCTTCGACAAGCCGAATACGAAGATGTTCAGGATGCGCTTGCCGTTCGGCGCCGTGCCGTCCAGCGGTCCCGCACTGCCTGTTTCCTCAGCTTCAGCTTCCTGCTCGAAATCATCGACAGGAATCAAATCTTCGAACGGCGCTGCAGCCGACGCACGGCTCTCCCGTTCGTCGAGCGGCAGGACGCGCATTTCCTCACCCTCACGCCCCCGCCGCGGCTCCGTCCCGCGGCGCTGCTCGTAGCGCACCTTCCGCGCGTCACGCCGCGATATGGACTGCTCTTCGTCGGCATCCTTCACTCGCTCACTGCGCGAGATGCGCACCTTCTCGACGTGCACAGATCCACGCTCGTCGACGTACCGCAAATCGGCCAGCGGCATCTTGTCGCGCAGCAATGCATCGACCGCTTCCGCCACACTCGCATGCACCAGCACGCGATGCCGGTCCCGCAGCTCGACCAGCACGTCGAACGTCGGCGGCGCACGCCGCTCGAGCACGGTCTTCTGCGTGCCACGCCGACGCGCCTCTTCATCTGAAAGTGTGACGCTCTCGATGCCGCCGATCAGGTCGCTCAGCGTCGGATTCATCATCAGGTTCTCGAGCGTCTGCCCGTGCGCCGTGCCGATCAGCTGCACGCCGCGCTCGGCGATCGTGCGCGCCGCCTCAGCTTCCTGCTGCCGGCCGATCTCGTCGATCACGATCACCTGCGGGTTGTGATTCTCGACCGCCTCGATCATCACTTCATGCTGCTGCGAAGGCGTGCTCACCTGCATGCGCCGCGCTCGCCCCACTGCCGGATGCGGAATATCGCCGTCCCCGCCAATCTCGTTCGATGTATCGACGATCACCACGCGCCGCGACTCCGCCAAAATGCGCGCAGCTTCTCGCAGCATCGTCGTCTTGCCCACGCCCGGCCGCCCCAGCAGCAGGATCGACTTGCCGGCGTGTATCAGATCTTCCACGATGCCCAGTGTTCCGAACACCGCACGCCCGACGCGACACGTCAGCCCAACAACTTCCCCACGCCGGTTCTTTATCCCGGAAATGCGATGCAGCGTGCGCGTGATGCCGGAGCGATTGTCTTCGTCAAATTCACCGATGCGCGCCACCACGAACGCAATGTCGTCCCGCGACACTTCCTCGTCGCGCAGATACAGCGTCTCTTCACGCATTCCGCCCGATGCACCGGCCGCAGTCATGTCGGACATCACGTAGCGCGCTTCCGGCTGCCGCCCGAGATCCATCACGATCTCGATCAGTTCCTGGAAACGTCCGATCGATCGCAGCGGGGCTACGATCGATATCGGCAGCACATTCATCAGCACTTCTAGGTCGTCGGTAATTCTAGTTTCAGGCATAGATTTCGTGGTTTAAATTATCGCCCCAAACGGGTGCATCTGCGATATTTGGGAGTGACTAAACTCAAGGATATTCCGCGAATCACGCTGCGCCTCACGAGTTTTGCGATGAAAAACAGACTGGCCTGAGTAGTTAACGTGACTTGCCACCTTAGGCGGAATTTCGGTCTGGTCGCAACGGCGTCGCGTCCCCGTTGAATTTGCCCATGCCGCACCCGGACCAATGTTCCAGGCTGAGGAAGCGGCGCGCCTCCGGCGCTTTTTCGTCCGGCATGAGCGCCGGAGGCGCGGTCCGCCGCGGGGAATCAACCCGCAGCCTCGAAGAGACGGCCGCATCTCAGCCCGGGGCGAGCCGCGGCGCTCGTCGGAAATGGCCAAAATCCAGCTAAGGCAGCAAGTCACGTTAGTTACCTGCCCCCTGATTCAAAATGCTCGATGACGCATTCGTCGATTGTCAACAGCCTGCGCCCCTGCGGAGCTCGCGCCCACACCGGCGACGTCACGCGCGCTGCAGTGTGCCTCAGCATTGCCACGTTGGTGCTCACGTGCACAAAGCCGATTTCCTGCAGCACCGGCGCCAGCCAGCTCTGATAACTGCGCACGCTGCAGTAGGTCGCACGGCGATACGCCGCGCCACTCAACACCTGGCGCAACACCGCACCCGCCACAAGTTCGTGGTCCGGCCGGAATAGACAACGCATCGCGCGCCCACGCCCGCCGTGCCAGAAACCCACATGCCCAACGACCTCACTGCCGTTTATCAGCACGTAACCGCGCTGCACGCGCATCGACCCCAGCAGCGCGTCGAGCGACGATTCCGCCGCCCACGTCAGGCGCGGCGCACAGCGCAGATGCAGCGCCCGAACCAGCGGCTCGTCCCCACGCTCTGCCTCACGCAGGCCGGCCACGGGTTCCACCTTCTGCACGCTCTGCATCCTATGCAGCTTCAGCAGGTCCTGCTGCATCTGCGGACCGAAACCAGCCGTTGTCAGCAGCGATGCTTCGAAACTTCCCTCGTGCACATCGGCAACAATGTGATGAGCGCCGCGCTCCGCCGCCCCCGCCGCAAGTTCATGCACAATCGACACCCAGTGCCGCTCGCCGTCTTCGTCGCGCGGCATCGGAGCAGCGAGCAGAAGCGCCGCTCCGCGCTGGCGCGCCACTTCTCCACTCGATTCGTCCGGCAGCATCCGCAGCATCCCGAACGCCCCGGTGCCCTCCGAATCCACCAGACACACCACCGGATCGAACGCACCAGTCACGCCGGCCACATACGAACGCACTGCCGCTCGCAGCGGATGCAGTCCACCAACCATTGCCATCTGCGTGGTCAGTGGACGCCCCTGCGATTGCAGGCGCTGCACCATGCTCAGGTCACGAATATCAAATCTGCGAATCACATTTTCAAGAAGAACTCGTGCATGCGCGCATCGCGCGTCAATTCAGGATGAAACGACGTGGCCAGCAAATTGCCCTGCCGCGCCGCCACAATCGTGCCGTCCGCCAGGGTGCACAACACCGCGACGCCCGGACCGATCGATTCGATCAACGGAGCACGAATAAACACGCCCGGATACGGGCCGCCCGGCACCCCGTCAATCTCCAGGCCGATCGTGAACGAATCAACCTGCCGGCCGAATGCGTTCCGCCGCACCTTGATGTCCATCAAACCCAGCGTCGGCTGGTCGCGGCCGACGTCGCTCGCCAGAAAGATCAGGCCGGCGCACGTTCCCCACACCGGCTTGCCCGCCTGCGCGAACGCTTGGATCGGCTCAATCATGCCCCAGCGCACCGCCAGCTTGCCGAACGTCGTGCTTTCCCCTCCGGGCATGATCAGCGCATCCACACGCTCGAGGTCCCGCGGAAGTCGAACTTCCACAGCCTCGACACCGATGCGCGTCAGCATGGCGATGTGTTCAGCAAAGTCGCCCTGCAGGGCAAGCACTCCCGCGATCACCAGCCGCGCCCCGCCAGCTTCTCCTGCGGAGAGAGCGAACCCACGTTGATGCCGACCATCGGATCGCCGAGGTTCTTGCTCACTTCGGCCAGAATCTTGTAGTCGTTGTAATGTGTGGTGGCCTGCACGATCGCGATGCCGCGTGACTTCGGATCGCCGCTCTTGAAAATGCCCGAGCCGACGAACACGCCGTCCACTCCGAGGTGCATCATCAGCGCCGCATCCGCCGGCGTGGCAATGCCGCCCGCTGCGAACAACACCACCGGCAGCCGCCCGAGGTCGGCCGTCTCTTCGACGAGCACGTACGGCGCCTGAATTTCCTTGGCGTACGTATACATCTCGTCGCGGCGCATCGACTTCAGCTTACGAATGTCGCCGAGGATCGCGCGCGCATGGCGCACCGCCTCGACCACGTCGCCCGTGCCGGCCTCACCCTTGCTGCGGATCATCGCCGCACCTTCGTTGATGCGCCGCAGCGCCTCACCCAGGTTGCGCGCGCCGCACACGAACGGCACCGTGAAATCATGCTTGTCGATGTGATGCTCTTCGTCCGCCGGCGTGAGCACTTCACTCTCGTCGATGTAGTCCACTCCCAGCGCCTCAAGAATCTTCGCCTCGACAAAATGACCGATGCGCGCTTTGGCCATCACAGGAATCGTCGTGCACTCGATGATGCCCGTGATCATCGAAGGATCGCTCATGCGCGCCACTCCGCCCTGCTTGCGAATGTCGGCGGGCACGCGCTCCAGCGCCATCACGGAAACAGCGCCCGCTTCCTCAGCAATCGCAGCCTGCTCCGGCGTGACCACATCCATGATCACTCCGCCCTTCAGCATCTGCGCAAGACCCTTCTTCAATTCCCAGGAACCCACAGATCGCTCGGCCTGGCTCTGTTCGACGCGACCGTTTCCATTCTTCATTTCGTTCTGATTCGCCATTTCCAAGACATCCTCGTTAATTACGGAATAACGCACGGACTACGTGCGGACTGCGTGCAAATCGCCTGCAGATAATGCCGATTGCACCGCGACAGAGCCGCGTGAACGAAAGTATACGCGCATGAAAATAGCCAAAGATCGGCGTCCAAATGCCACACCTGAATCGCTCAGCAAAAACGCAACGGGCGCATCCACAGTTAGGGGCAAATGCATTTCTCACGCGAAGCCGCAAAGAACACGAAGGGGTCTGAATTCCATCGCCGAAGAATCTTCCTCAGGCGAAGGTGCAGAAAAGTCATAAAAAGCATTTCCTTCGCGTTCTTCGCGGCTTCGCGTGAGGAAAATCTGCTGTCGAAGTTCGCCCTAAACTGCGGATGCACCCCGCTTCTTCATCGATCTTCTTCTCCGCATAAAATCTGCCCATGACCAATTACTTCCGCGAGCAGATTCTGACACTGCCTCAGCTCATCGCCGACGTCCACGCACCGTTTGCCGCTGAAGCCGAACGCGTCTTCGACGCTGACGCCAGCCGCAGCATCGGACGGCTCTTCACGCTCGGCTGCGGCGACAGCTACTTCGCCGCCATCGCCAGCGAACTGGCGTTCGAAATGCTCGCCGGCGTGCCGACCGAAGCGCAGAACGCCATGACGTTCTCGCGCTATTCCGCCGATTTCCTCCCGACGCAGGGCGCTCACGTCATCGGCATCAGCGTCTCGGGCGGCGTCACGCGCACCATCGAAGGCGTCACGCGCGCCGGCAAACGCGGCGCGCGCACATACGCCATCACCAGCTCGGAAACCACGCCGATCGCGCAGGCCGTGCAGCACGTGCTCACCACGAAAGCGCCTGATGTGCCGAATGCCGCCGGCGTTCAGGTTCCCGGCGCACGTTCCTATTTCGCCTCGCTCATGATGCTTTACGCATCGGCCATCCACATCGGCGAAATGCGCGGCGCGCTCTCCGCCGCCGATGCACAGACCTGGCGCGCCACACTCGCCGCCACCGCCGACGCCGCCGCCCAGACCATCGCACTCGCCGATCCGGCCGCGCACTCGCTCGCCCAGGACACGCTCAGCTACAAGGATGACTTCGTGTTCTGCGGCGCCGGCCCCAATTTCGGAACCGCGCTCTTCTGCGCCGCAAAAATGCTCGAAGCCACCGGCGACGCCGCCATGGGCCAGGACATCGAGGAATGGGCGCACCTGCAGTACTTCGCCCGCCTCGGCCCCACGCCCACTTTCGTCATCTCCGCCGGCGAGCGTGACGCCAGCCGCGCCGAAGAAGTGCGCACCGCCATGCATGCTATCGGCCGCCTCGTCGTCGAACTTCCGCAGGCCTCCTGCCCTGAAGTCTTCGCCCCGCTCGTCTCCTCCATCCCGCCCATGCTCTTCGCCGCCCACCGCGCCGAATTGCTCGGCGAGCCATACTTTCGCGGCTTTGCCGGCGGCCGCAGCATCGAACACGGCGGCGGCATCAGCCGCATTCGCACGAGCGTGATGGAAGCCTGAACAAAGCGGAGAGCGCAGCGGTGCAAAAGCGCGGGGATTTCTCGAATCAGTTGTGGTTCCGACGCATCGACGTGAGCGGCGATTGTTTGTCGGTGCAGCCGCCCGCAGTGCTCGACCACCCCTCTCCGCCAGGATTTCGCGCGCCGCATCAAACGTGGCACGGGCCAAACGCAAGCGAAATCGCAGGTGGAGAGGGGGACAGGGGTGAGGTCTCATGCGAAGACTCGAAAAGCCATCAAATGTTCTTTCTTCGCATTTTTCGCGGCTTCGCGGCTTCGCGGCTTCGCGGCTTCGCGTGAGAAAAATCTTCCGTCGAAATTCGCCGTTGTCCCCAAAAAGCCCGCGTCTCCGCATCTCCGCGTCTCCGCGCGAAATTCCGCGTGCCCCGCTCTCTCCGCGTTCTCTCTTGAAAGCTGCCCCTAACTGCGGATGCACCCTACACTCCCCGGGCGTACAATTCTGAGCACCTAAATGCCACGCGCTCGAATTTCACTTACAACCAAACCTCAAACCCAGAAAGCTTTTCTGGTCGGCGCCGACCTGCGGCGCTTCGCTTACAAGAACGACAGCACGCGGCTGCCGCTGCAGTCGTCGATGGCCGAGCTCACACTGCTGTGCCAAACCGCCGGCCTCGACGTCATCGGCCAAATGACGCAGGTGCTCGATGCACCCAATCCCAATACATTTATTGGACCGGGCAAAGTCGAGGAGCTCATCACCTGGCGCGACTCACTCGAGTTCGATGTGGTCGTGTTCGACGACGAACTCTCGCCTCGCCATCAGCGCGAACTCGAAGAACTGCTCGGCCCGAAGGTCACGCTCATCGATCGCACCGCGCTGATCCTCGACATCTTTGCGCAGCACGCCAGCACGCGCGAGGGCGCGCTGCAGGTTGAACTCGCACAGTACGAGTACCGCAAGCCGCGGCTCACCCGTATGTGGACGCACCTGGCCCGCCAGGCAGGCGGCGGCTCCGGGCGCAGCGGCAACGGCGGCGTCGGCCTGCGCGGCCCCGGCGAAACGCAGCTCGAAATCGACCGACGTGCCATCGATCAGCGCATCACCAAGCTCAAGCACGATCTCGAAGCCGTTCGCGCGCAGCGCGCCATGCAGCGCAAACAGCGCAAAAAGAACGAAACTCCGGTCGTCGCCATCGTCGGCTACACCAACGCCGGCAAGAGCACGCTGCTGAATTCGCTCGCACGCGCCGAGGTGCTCACCGAGGACAAACTCTTCGCCACACTCGACCCGACGACGCGCCGCGTCCGCCTCCCGCATGGCCATGCCGTCCTCTTCACTGACACCGTAGGCTTCATCCAGAAGCTGCCCACGCAGCTCATCGCCGCCTTCCGCGCCACACTCGAGGAAATTACCGAGGCAGATGCGCTCCTGCACGTCGTCGATGCCACTCATCCCAACGCGGCTGAGCAGGCACAAACTGTCATCGACACCCTCACGGAGCTCGGCGCCGGCGGCAAACAGATGATCTTCGCGCTCAACAAAGCCGACAAACTTGATGACGATGCCCGCGACGCAGTTGCCCGCGGCCTGCTCAGCGAGGGCGTGTTCATCTCAGCGCAGAAAAAGACCGGCCTCAATGACCTGCTCGCTGTCATCGAAGATGTGCTCTTCGAGCGAATGGTCACGGTCAAGGTGCGCCTGCCCTACAAGGCCGGCGATCTCATGGCGCTGATTCGCCGCGAAGGTTCAGTCGACAGCGAAATCCCTGAAGAACGCAGCATCCTGATCACCGGCCGCATCCCCGGCCGCCTCATCGATGCCTTCGCGCCGTACAGAGCAACGGCAGATCGCCGTCAGTCGACTGCCGACGGACGACTGCTGACGGACGACGGACGACCGAGCACTGCTGATTCTCAGCAGCTCAGCCGTGGCTCACGATCTGCGAATACATTGCCGCAGTCGTCGGCGGCCTGCCGTCCGTCGTCAGTCGTCAGCCGTCCGTCGTCGGCCGTCCGTCGTCAGCCGTCCGTCGTCAGCTGTCACAAGGAGATTTCCATGAGCGGATCATTTCGCATCGCACGCATCGCCGACATCGACATCAAGATTCACATCACGTTTTTCCTGATTCTGATCCTGGCTGCGTTCCAATGGAGCGGCATCACGGGCTCGCCAGCTGGCGCGCTCTTCGGAGTGGTGCTCATGCTGCTGCTCTTCGTGTGCGTCACTCTGCACGAGCTCGGGCACAGCCTCGTGGCGCGTGCGTTCGGGATTCACGTGCGCGAAATCACGCTGCTGCCGCTCGGCGGCGTGGCCATGATGACGAAGAATCCCGACAAGCCGCTGCACGAGCTGCTCATCGCCGCGGCCGGCCCACTCGTCAACGTCGTCATCGCCGCTGTGCTGATCGCCGTCCTCGGCGCAGATGTGCGCACCAGCCTGCTCGACGCACAGGGCCTCATCCCCGACGCACGCTCGACTTCGTTCACGACCCTGCTGTACTGGCTGCTCGCGGCCAACATCAGTCTCGTCGCCTTCAACCTCATCCCTGCCTTCCCGCTCGATGGCGGCCGCATTCTGCGCGCCCTGCTCGCCCTGCCGCTTGGATTTCCCCGCGCCACGCGCATCGCCGCCCTCATCGGCCAGGTCATCGCGATCGGCATCGGCGTCTACGGCGTCGTCGCCGGCCAGTTTCTTCTCGTCCTGACCGCTGTGTTCATCTTCTCCGGTGCAAGCCAGGAAAACAGCACAGCACAATCCAAGACCGTGCTCATCACACGAATAATCGGCGACGCCTACAACAAACACGCTCTCACGCTGCAGGTCGGCGACCACGTCAGTCGCGTCGTCGATTACATCCTCACCAGCTATCAGCCTGATTTCGCCGTCCTGCAGGGCACGAAGCTGCTCGGCATCGTCACCCGTGAAGAAGTGCTGCGCGCGCTTGCCATGCAGCCCACGGACGCGTTCGTCACTGAAATCATGCAGCGTGAAGTGCTGCGCCTGCAGCACGGCCTCACACTCGACGATGCTCGCGAAGCAATGTCGACCGCGAACGTGCGCATCGCCGCCGTTTACGAGGATGATCGCTACCTGGGATTAATCAGCCTCGAAGATATTAACGAAGCCTTCGCCATCCTCACGTTCATGCAGTACCGCAGCCGTCGCAGCGGAAGCGGCACAGAAAGTGGCACGGAAGGCAGCACGGAGAGCGATGGCTCCACCACGGCCTGATTTCCGCGCGCTCCTCGCAGCTGCGGCGCTTCTCGGCGCGTGTGCGCAGACGGCCGTGCAATCGACCGCTGACCGCCGACCGCTGACTGCCGTGCAATCGACCGCCGTCGGTCCCCTCGCTCCGCTCGGGACAAGCCGTCCGTCATCCATCGTCAGTAGCTCGTCGTCGGTCGTTTCAGCCACAGCGATCGACCTGTCACGCCACGGCATCAACGTCGCCGACTACACCTCCGACAAACTCGAGCCGCTGCGCGCGCTGCGCTTCGGCTGGGTGCAGGTGTTCAGCCCACCCGAATACCCGATCGACGGCTTCGACATCCTCTATCGCGTACCGCTCGGCGCCGCAATCAGCGGCCGTCCGGACGATATCGATCTCTGGGCGC
>CAXNFZ010000086.1:0-10270 GCA_964201495.1 Chloroflexota bacterium
CGAATTCCTGCTTGAGCATGCCGGCGCTGCGCACGAGCGCGTTGGCGCGGCCGTCTCGGCCACCTGTGCGCGTTTTGAGAACTACCGGGTATGCATACGTCGCCGCAAACTCGCGCACGGCCTCGAGCGTCGGCGCGTCGGCAAACGGCGCCGTCGGCATGCCAGCATCGCGCAGGAGTTGCTTCTGGACGAGACGGTCGCGCGTGGCTGCGATCGTGCGCGAGGACGGCCGCACCACGCGGCCCTCGCGCTCGAGGCGCTCCAGCACTTCCACCGGCACATCTTCACTCTCCGGTGAAACGACGTCGCACGACTGCGCAAACTCCGAGACCAGCTCGAAATCGTTCCAATCGCCGTCAACAGCCAGCGCCGTCACCTGCGCTGCCGGGCTGTTTTCATCTTTGTCGAGCACAGCAACTAGTGCACCGAGTCGCTGTGCAGCCTGTGTCGTCATGCGAGCAAGGTGACCGCCGCCGAGAATTCCAATGATGGACATGGTGCGTGTGATTGTACAGAGCAGCGAGTGGCCCCCCGTCGGGCCGTCGGGGTGCATCCGCCGTTTGGGGGCAACTTTCAACAGAGAGCGCGGAGAAGGCAGAGCACGCGGAATTTCGTGCGGAGACGCGCGTTTCGCGGGAAATACTGATTTAGGCCTGAGTAGTTACGAAAAAAACTTTTCCTTCGCGTTCTTCGCGGCTTCGCGTGAGAAAAATCTGCCGTCAGAATATGGCCCTGACGCGGGCGCATATGCCTCACTCGTATCGCAGCGCCTCGATCGGGCTGAGACTGGCCGCGCGCGCCGCCGGATACACGCCGAACACGACGCCGACGAGCAGCGAGAATCCGGTCGCCAGCACCACGGATCCGGGCGTGACCAATGCAGAGAACGCGCCGCGCGAAATGGCCGCCACACCCACTGCGATGCCGATGCCGAAGGCGATCCCGATCAGGCCGCCGATCAGCGACAACACGATTGATTCGACCAAGAACTGCATCATGATCACGCGGCGCGGCGCGCCAATGGCCTTGCGCAGGCCAATCTCACGCGTGCGCTCGGTCACGCTCACCAGCATGATGTTCATGATGCCGATGCCGCCGACGAACAACGAAATGCCGGCGATCGCCGCCAGGAAAATCGTGATCGCGCTCGTCACCGAACCGATCGTATTCAACAGGTCACGCTGACTAGCCACAGAAAAATCTTCTTCGCCCTGAAATTCGATGCCGTGCATGTCGCGCAGCAGCTCAGTCACTTCACTCGTAGCTTGGTCGATCAGATCCTTATCGAGCGCCTGCACGAGAATCACGTCGACGCGTTCTTCGCCCTTGGCGTTGCGCCGAGGAAAGAGGCGGTCGCGCGCTGCGCTGATCGGCATCGTCACCACGTCGTCGTCGCTGCCCTCGGAACCGCCGGTGCGCTCCGCCAGCACGCCGATTACGGTGAAGGCGATGTTGTTGATGCGGATCTCTTCACCCACCGGGTCGCCGCCGTCCGGAAAGAGCTTCTTGTAGACCACGCTGCCGAGCACCGCCACGCGCGAACCACCGTTCGTCTGCGCCGCGTCGAAATAGTCACCGTAGAGCAGGACCGGTTCGTTCAGCAGGCGGTATTCCGGCACCGTGCCGCGCACGCGCGAGTCGTATTCGACGCCGCCGAAGCGCATTTTCGCGCTGCCGCTTACCACCGGCGCGACGAATTTCACCGTCGGCAACGCACCGGCCACGCGCATCGCGTCGGCATCCCTCTGCGTCAGCGAGAGTGCCGTGCCGGAGCGCGAGCCTGGCCCGAACGCCGCGAATCCAGCGCGACTCGCACCGCCCGACTGTACGCGCGCCGGCAGCACGAAGATCAGATTCGATCCCTGTCCTTCGAACTGGCGATTGATGAACTGCTGTACACCATTGCCGAGCGACAGCAGCGCAATCACGCTCGTCACACCGATGATGATGCCCAGCGTCGTCAACACGCTGCGTAGTTTGTTTGCCGTGAGCGCACGCAGCGCTACTTTCAAATTCTCCATATATCTTTCGCCATGTCTTTCGCAGGTAACGATTCAGGCCTAAGTCAATATTTCCCACGCAACATGATGGGTAATCGACTAGCCCAGGCTCATCTATTCGTAGCGCAGCGCCTCAATCGGGCTGAGTTTGCTGGCGCGATACGCCGGGTACAGTCCGAAGAACAACCCCACGGTGATCGAGAATCCGACCGCCAGCCCGATCGCGCTGCCGCGCACCTGCGGGTTGAAATCGGCGAACAGCGGAATGATGAATGCGATCCCGGCGCCGATCAGGATGCCCATCACGCCGCCGAGCACCGAAAGCGTTACGGCCTCGATCAGGAACTGCGACAGGATCGTTTTGCGCTTGGCGCCGATGGCCTTGCGCAGGCCGATCTCGCGCGTGCGCTCGGTCACGCTCACCAGCATGATGTTCATGATGCCGATGCCGCCGACGAGCAGCGAAATCGCGCCGATCGCACCCAGGAAGATCTGCAGCACGCTCGTGAGAGCGCCGAAAGTATTGATCAGTTCGGTCTGACTCACAATGCTGAAATCGTCTTCGTCGCCTTCCTCGAGGCGATGGCGCGCGCGCAGCGTGCTGCGAATGGCTTCTTCGATCGCGGGACGGGCTTCTTCGCCCGTGCCCTGCAGCGCGATCACAGAGACGATGCGCTCGCCGGACTTCGCCTGCGCCTGCGCCTGGAAGATGCGATCCTGCGCCGTCGCCAGCGGCACGAACGCGACTGCGTCCTGGTCTCCGAGAAAGCTCGAGCCCTTCGAGCTCATTACACCAACGACGCGCATCGGAATTTTGTTCAACTTAATCGTCTGCCCGATCGGGTCGACATCCTCGAACAAATCACGCGCCAGGGTCTGCCCAAGCACGACGACGCGCAGCCGCCCGCTGTTGTCGGTATCTTCGACGAAGCGGCCCTGCGTGACCGGCCAGTTGCGAATCACCGCGTAGCTCGGCGTCACGCCATACACGATCACCTGCGATTCCTTCTTTCCGTTGAGGAAGTCGCCGACGCTCTGAAAGGCCGCACCATGCTGCTCGATGTTCGGCGTGTTCGCCACGATCGCGCGGTAGTCGCCTTCCGTAAGCGGGGCGGAGCTGCTCGAACCAGGCGGACCGCCGCGCTGCAGGCGCCCCGGCTGCACGGTGATGATGTTCGTTCCGGCGCTGGAGAACTGATCGTCGATGTACTTCTGCACACCGGCGCCGATCGACAGCAGCGCGATGACCGCACCTACGCCGAAGCTGATGCCGAGCATCGTCAGCAGTGAGCGCAGGCGATTCGCACCGAGCGTGCGAATTGCCTGCGTCGTGGATTCGATCAAAGCAGATATCATCGCTTCACGCCAGCAGCGAGGTCCGCCGCTTCTCTGAACGCATTCTTCTCGGCACAGGCGTCGCGCTGATTCGCCACGACGTCGTCGCCGACGATCTTTCCGTCTGCGATGCGAATCACACGTTTGCAGTGATCGGCAATGCGCGGATCGTGGGTGACGAAAATCACGGTCATGCCCTGCTCACGATTCAGCGTCTGAAAGAGGCACATGATGTCGGCGCCGCTCTTCGAATCGAGGTTGCCGGTCGGTTCGTCGGCAAGAATAATCGCCGGGCTGTTCACCAGCGCGCGCGCAATCGCCACGCGCTGCTGCTGTCCGCCCGACATCTCGCTCGACAGGTGCTTCAGACGATCGCCCAGCCCCACCGACTCGAGCGCACTCTTCGCGCGCGCCCGCCGGTCCTTCGTGGGAACGCCGGCATAGATCATGGGCTGCTCGACGTTGTCGATGGCGCTCGTGCGGCGCAGAAGATTGAACGACTGAAAAACGAAGCCGATCTTGCGGTTGCGCACCGCAGCCAGGTCGTCTTCCTTCATTCGCTCCGTGTCCACGCCGTCCAGTCGGTAATTGCCCGATGTCGGCTGATCCAGACAACCGAGCATGTTCATCAAGGTGCTCTTGCCCGAACCAGACGGCCCCATGATCGCCACGAGCTCGCCCGGATACATACTGAGCGTCACGCCGTCCAGCGCATGCACCTCATGGTCTCCCATGCGGTAGGTTTTTCGAATATCGCGCACGTCGATGACTGGCGTGCTGCCGTTGTTACTCATATCGTCGATTTCATGGCAACCACTTGGGCCACCGTTGGTTCAATTCCGAGGTCAAACAATCCTGAAATCAGGATTGAAATCGCACGATTGTGTGTCTCCAACGACAGCCCGAGGAGTCGCGTTTCATGGCTACTGCGTCAGCGCATTCGGCGTCGTCGGTGCTACCACCGTGTCGCCCTCATTGGCACCCGAAGCGATCTCGCTGAACGAGTCGTTGCGCAGACCGACCTTCACTTCGGTCTCTGTCGCCGCATCGCCACGCTTGATCGTCAGGAACGATTTGCCCGTCGTGCGATCACGCCGCACGGACCAGTTCGGAGCCAGCAACACCGCAGTGCGCTGATCGATCACGATGGCCGCGTTGGCCGTCATGCCGCTGCGCAATTGCACTTCGCCGTTCTGCTCGACCACCACGCGCACCTGGTACGAAACCACGCCGTTGATCGTCGTCGACGTCGGCGCGATGCGCTCGACTTTGCCCTTCACCGTCACACCCGGCAGCGAGTCGAGCGTCACGTCGACGCTCTGTCCGAGCTGAATGCGCGCAATGTCAATTTCGTCGACCGTGATGTCGATGTGGTACTTGGAGTCATCGACCAGCGTGAACGGCGGCGTTGCACCGGCTGCAGCTTCGCCGACATCGATGTTCACCTGCGACACTGTCGAGTCCATCGGCGCAACAAGCGTGGCCTGGCTCAAACGACGTTCGGACTGCTTCACGGCCAGCTCCGCCAGCTTGACCTGCGTCTCGGTGTTCTTCTTCTGCGACTGCGCGTTGCGCAGCTGCAGTTCACTCTGCGCGATGTTCGTGCGCGCGGTGTCGATGTCGAAGCTCTGCGCCGGCGCACGCGTGCGCTCAAGGTTGGCCTTCGCGTTTTCAATCTGCTGACGAGCAGCGGCCAGCTGCGCCGCGTCGGCGCCCTTGATCGCTTTGTCGTACTGCGCCCGAGCCGAATTCAAATTGTTCGTCGCCTGCTCGAGCGCCATCGCCTGCGGCGAGCCGTTAATGCCGGCCGGATTGAATCGCGCCGCGGCGTCATACATTGATTGAGCGTTGCGGACAGCGGCATCGGCGTTGCGCATGCCGGCTTCCACCGCCGCGACATCCTCAGCCATCGGGCCGGCGACGACCTTGTCGTAGCTGGCTACGGCCGCGTCATACGCAGCCTGCGCCGCCGACACATCCGCGCTGCGCACACCGGAGACGGTCTTGCTGTAGGCCGAAGTCGCGATGATGATCTGGTTCTTCGCCTGCTCGATCGCGGTGTCAGAGTTGACCAGCGCGTTCTTCGTCTGCTCCAGCGATGCCTGCGCCTGCATCAGCGCAAGGTCGAGGTCCACCGTGTCCAGCTTCGCCAGCACGTCGCCCTTCTTTACGCGGTCGCCGACCTTGACCATCACCTCAGCGACAGTGCCGGTCGACTGAAAGACCACGCGCACATCGGCTTCGGGCTGAATGTTTCCCGTGGCGCTGACCGTCGCGGTCAAATCACCCTTCGCCAGCGTCGCACTGCGCTGCGCTGCGCCCGTGTTCGCATTCGGCGCACTGCACGCTGCCAGCGCCGTGAGCGCCGCCAGCGAGACGGCGACGATGCTCACCTTCGATTGATTACGACCCTGCCGACCTATGATTTCCGCTGCACGCATACTCAACTCCTTCTGTCTTGCTGTCTTGTTTCCAGATGACTATTCAGCCTCTATAAAAGTTCTGCCGCAAAAAGTTCTGCCGCAAACAATCGGCCACGACACACGATTCAGGTGAATCATGAGTCGGGTAACTGCTCAGGCCGTCGTCGAGGAGCGACCTTCGGCACGCACTCGCGTGCTCCAGAAAATTCCCACGCAGGCCGAGAAGTTGCCGGTTCGGAAGATTTATAGGCACCAGGCTGAGTAATAACATTTTTCGTGACTGTTCAGGCCTCGGTTGATTTTTCCCGCGAAATAGACCAGCCTGCGCAGCTACCACTTTTCAGCGAATGCCGCTGGTGCGAGCATCTGCTTACGTAATGGAAAGATTCTAGAGAAGTCACATGAGCAAATCCTTAGCAGTGCGAACGATCTAAGATAACACCCCCCAGGGCGGCCAGCGTTGGGGATGAATGCATTTCTCACACGAAGCCGCAAAGAACGCAAAGAACGCGAAGAGATCTGAATTCCGCCGCCGAAGAATCTTTCTCAAGCGAAGGCGCGGAAAAGCCATCACAAGCCTTTTCCTTCGCGTTCTTCGTGGCTTCGCGTGAGAAAAATCTGCTGCTGAAATTCACCCCCAACCGCAGATGCATCCCACTGGATGCACTCACTTTTCCTGCGCTAGACTTCGCGCGTGTCACTTCATCCTGGAAATCTGATCCAGATACGACGACGCCGCCGTTCACAGGCGCGCAACGGGCCGACGCGTCGACTTATTCAGATCGCGATCCCGAGCATTGCGCTGGTATTTTTGTTGCTGCTCGCGCTCCCTGTCGCCACCGTCGCTGGCGTCGCTGGCGTGTACGCTTATTTCACGCGCGACCTGCCGGATATCTCGCAGATCGAGGGCACGGTCAGCAGTGATTTCCAAACCACGCGCATCGTCGACCGCAACGGACAGATGCTCTACGAGATCATCGATCAAAGCGAAGGTGATCGACAGTGGGTTAAATTGCCGAAGATTTCCAAGACGCTCACCTGTGCCACGGTAGCGATCGAGGACAAAACGTTCTGGGACAACAGCGGCTTCGACGTGCGCGGCATCGCCCGCAGCGTCGTCGCCACGCTGCGCGGCGGCGCGCAGCAGGGTGGCTCCGGCATCACGCAACAGGTAGTCAAGAACGTCGTGCTGCCGCCCGAAGAACGCGCCGGCCCGAAGCGCACCACCGCCGTGAAAATCAAAGAGGTGCTGCTCTCGAATCGTATCTCGACCGACTACACAAAGGAACAGGTGCTCGAGTGGTACCTCAACACCAACTTCTACGGCAACCTCGCCTACGGCATCGAAGCCGCAGCGCAGACCTACTTCGGCAAATCCGCCGCCGAGCTCGATCTTGCCGAAGCAGCGATGCTCGCGCCGATTCCTCAGTCGCCCAAGAAGAACCCATTCACCGATCCCGTCGCCGCCAAAGACCGCCAGGAACTCGTGCTCGATCTGATGATCGAGCGCACCCGGTTCGGCGTGCGGGACTGCGACGTCACACCAGAAAAAGCCGCCGCCGCCAAACGTCAGACGCTCAAGCTCGCCAGCAAATCCGAGCGCTTCGGCATCCAGTCGCCGCACTTTTCGATCTATGCCCGCGACCGCGCCATCGACCTGCTGGCCGATCAGCTCGGCGTCGGCGTCGAAGCGGCCACCGACCTCGTTAACCACGGCGGCCTGCTGATCACCACCACGCTCAATCTGCAAATCGACGACGAAGTGCACCGCATCGCCAACGAACAGATCGCCAAACTGCAGGCAGACGACAAGAAGGCAAACAACGCCAGCGTCGTCGTCATTAACCAGAGCACCGGCGAAATCCTGTCGATGGTCGGCAGCATCGACTTCTACAACCGCAATATCGACGGCGAATTCAATGTGGCCACCGGGCTGCGTCAGCCCGGGTCGTCGTTCAAGCCGATCACTTACCTCGAGCTGCTGCGCCAGGGCGGCTCACCGGCGACGTTCTTCTGGGACGTGCGCAAAACATTCGATACAGGCGGCGAAGTGCCGTACACGCCCGAAAACTACGACCGCAAGTACCATGGCCCGGTCCGCCTCCGTAACGCACTCGCGCGCTCATACAACATTCCCGCCGTCGAAGCGCTCGAACGCGCCGGAATCGGCAACGTCATTCGCCTGGCGCACAAGCTCGGCATCACCGACCTCGACCGCGGCCTGCAGTTCTATGGCCTGGCGCTGACGCTCGGCGGCGCCGAAGTGAAGCTGCTCGACATGACCTACGCCTACGCCACGATGGCGAACGGCGCCTCGATGATCGGCATGCCGCGCCCCAAAGACCTCAAGAAGTCGGGCTTCCGTGACATCGATCCGGCGGTAATTCTCAGCATCGCCGACGCGCAGGGCAAGGTTCTCTACACGTACACGCCGGCCACCAACCCGAATCTGCTCGGCCCGGACAGCGCCGGGCTCACATACATGCTTGCCGACGTGATGTCCGACGAAGCTGCCCGCGCGCCCGCGTTCGGCGCCAATTCCGTGCTCAAGCTCGACAACAATCGCCCGGCAGCCGTCAAGACCGGCACCACCAACGACTACAAGGACAACTGGACGCTCGGCTGGACGCCCGACTTCACCGTCGGCGTATGGGTCGGCAACACCGACAATTCCTCAATGAGCCGCGGCGTCACCGGCCTGACCGGCGCCGCGCCCATCTGGAAAAACGTCATGGAGTACCTGCATCGCGGCCGCGATATTCGAACATTCGAGGATGCACGGCCGGAGGGCATCGTGACCACTGCAGTTTGCCAGGTCGACGGGCTGCTGGCGAACGACGCCTGTCCTTCACGCAGTGAAATATTCCTGCCAGGCACAGCGCCTGAGCGCACCAGCACTCTGGCGCAGAAATTCCCCATCAACCGTGAAACCGGCAAGCTCGCCCTTCCCGGCACGCCGCCGGAGATGGTGGAAGAAAAAATCATGTACGTCTTTCCACCACAAGCCGCCGACTGGTACGCAGGCCTGACGGAAGAAGAGCGCACCGCGTATCCGCTCGCACCGGTGGAGTTCGACACCCGCTTCGGCGGCACTGTGGCCTCTGGAGATGTCGCCATCGGCTTCCCTGCCGCCGGCAGCTACCTCAGTGCGCTCGTCACGCAGACGATTCCGTTCGTCCCGCCCCCGGTCACGGATCCGAATGCGCCGCCGCCCGTCGACCCAAACACGTTCGCGGTGCCCGGCATCGTGCAGATTCGCGGAAACGCGCGCGGCGGCGCATGGCTCACCTACCGCATCGCAATCGCCCCCGGCTATGATCCGCAGCCGGAACAGTGGGCGCAAATCGGGCCGGATCACCCCGAGCAGATCAGTGACAATGTGCTCGAAAATCTGGACCTGCGCACTTTCCAGCCGGGCGTGTACTCCCTGAAACTAACGCGCATCGAGCAGGACGGACGCATGACCGACTCAGTGATTCAGTTCACGCTGGACAACACGCCGCCCGTGGCATCGCTCGCACAGCCGCAGCCGAACGAATACTTCGAAACACCCGAAGACGAATGGATCGACGTGAACGCAAACGTGGCCGATGAAAACTCGATCGACCGCGTCGAGTTCTACGCCGGTGATGTGCTCTTCGCGACGAAAACTGCCGCGCCGTTTTCGGTGAAATGGACCATCGGCAAAACCGAAGGCACGCCCGATTTCAAGGTCGTCGCCTGGGACGCCGCCGGCAACAAAGTCGAAAGCGCCGTCGCGTCGGTGCGCATCGGGGCGAAAAAGTAGAAAGTGGATGGTCGATAGTGATAGTGGATAGTGATAGTGGATAGTGGATAGTGATAGTGGATGGTCGATAGTCGATAGAAAGTTTCCTCACATGTCGCTATCTGCTATCCACTATCCACTATCCACTATCTGCTACCCACTACCCACTTCTCTTTCACTGCTGCGGCGCGTTCACCTTCACGCCGCTGATGCGGTAGAAGTACACCGTCGACTCAGCCTTGCCGTCTTCCTTCACCCCCATAATCAGCAGGAACGTGCTCTTGCCATCGCCCATGTCACGGCCGAAGACGCAGAATTCTCCGGGAATGGCCGCCGCCTGCGCACCGGCTGCTGCGCCGGCACAGCCCGGCACGCCCTGCAGATTCCAGCCCAGCCCACCCATCGCCTCATTCGAATAAAAGCTGCGCAGCTCTTCGACCGTCTTGGTCGTGCTGAACGTCACGAATTCGACGTTTTCCAGCGAGCCGCTCTCGGCGCTGGCCATCGCCTGCATCATCGCCTGCATACCGAGTTTCACAGGCAACGGCAATTCACCGCTCTGCTTCGACATGCCCGGCATCTGCGGCACGTCCGACCACAGGTCTTTCGCCGCTGCCCCGCCGCCGCCAACCATCGACGTGATGGCGCCGCATGCCGAGGTGAGAAGCATTGCCGCCGTCAGAGCGAATGCGGCCACGAGAGATGTTCTGCGATTCATATTTCCTCCGGGAAATGCAATTCCTGCA
>CAXNFZ010000087.1:0-10196 GCA_964201495.1 Chloroflexota bacterium
AAGGGGGAAGGAATAGCGCGTTTCGCGTTGGAAAAATGGATGGCCTGAGTAGTTACCATGACTCTCATTACGATTCAAACCACGATCGATGCAAACGCGTCTGCCGTCTGGCAGGCGTGGACTTCACCCGAACACATCATGCAGTGGAATCACGCCTCGGACGACTGGCACTCCCCCGCTGCGGAGAACGACCTGCGCGTCGGCGGCCGTTTCAAGTTCACCATGGCGGCGAAGGACGGCAGCGTTTCGTTCGATTTCACCGGCACGTACACCGCCGTCGAACCGCACGCATATCTTGCCTACAAAATCGATGACGGGCGCACCGTCGACGTCACGTTCACCTCGGCCGGCGCAGGCACCCACGTCGTCGAACGTTTTGAGGCCGAAACGCTGCCCCCCCCGAAATGCAGCAGGCCGGCTGGCAGGCCATCCTGAACAATTTCAAGCGACACGTGGAACAGTAGCGATACCGGCCACTGCGCCAGCTCGGGCCTGTCCGATTCGGTCACACACATCACGCTCCTGCCCGCTACCCTTTCGTAACGACTTATTCCAGTCCATTTCTCATCACGAAACACGCTGTTGCTTCCCTCTCAGGGAAAACAAAAAGCGTGTTTCGCGGGAAATGCTACGAGCAGGGACAGGAGGCACTCTTGAATCTAATCGCAGCCATGGTATTTACCATGAGCGTGTCCGTATATGCACCGGACGCCGGCGGCATCAACGGCGGCGGCATCATGGCAGACGGACACGAACCTCTGTTCGGATACGCCGCCTGCGGTCCGGGTTTTCCCTTCGGCACCATCTTCGAAATCGTCACAGACATCGACATGGAAAGCCATCAGCTCCCACAAATTGTTGAATGCCGCGATCGCGGCAGCATGATCGGCAGACACAATCTCGATCTCGTCATCCGCACCGGTGACGTAAAGAAGGATCTCGAAATCGCCTACACGTTCGGGCGACGCAATTTGCAGGTGCGTGTCTGGCCCAGCTGGAATACCTGGCACACAGCTCACGAAAACAATGCACGTACGCAGGCAGTGCGAGAGGCGTACAGGGGTCGCGGCCGTGCCCAGCCCAGCGCAGATCTGGTGCGGCAACACTCCATCAGCACCGCACTTCGAACACGACGATCTCAGGTGTAGTGCCGAGGCGCGTGGGCGTGGTGTTTTCACCCGTGCCCGCTGAAACATAGACCGTGCCCTGCGCCAATCGAAATAGCCCACGATACAAATTGCCGCGAATCGGCATGCCCGCCCCCGGGAGCAGCGGCACACGAATCTGTCCGTGGTGCGTGTGGCCAAACAAGAAAAGCGTGCGTGCCGGATCGCGGACATCTTCCGTATGCACGCATGCCATGACATCCGGGTTATGTCCGAGCACCAGCGTCACACGCGGCGCAGCATCAGAGGTGCACGCTTCGGCTGCGCGCGCATAGTTGCAGCCGACCAGCCACAGCTCATCCAGGCCGACGATCGCCATCTCATCGATCGGGCGTGCGCATTCATCACGCAGCACGCGCACGCCCATCTCCCCAAACATAGCAAGCAGCTCCGGCGCATAGTTCGGCCCGGGCAGGCCGTAGTCGTGATTGCCAAACACGGCGAACACACCCAGCGGCGCGCGCAGATCACGCAGTGGATCGAACAGCGCATGCTGCAGCCGGCCACCCATGCGCCCAGCGAAGTCGCCGCCGATCAGCACGAGATCCGGCTGCTGCGCATTAACCAAATCGACGACGCGGCGCGCCCAGCCCGCGCGCTTGAATTCGCCGAGATGCAGATCAGAGAAAAACACCACGCGCAGTGTGCGCACTGCACCGGGCGCCGGCGCCATCAGGTTCGCACTGTCGAGATGCGTTACGCGCAGCCGAAACGGCACGATGAATCGCGCATACGCGCCGAGCGCGCCGCCCGCAGCGACGACAAGCGCCGCAACAGCAAGCACGTATCGCTCAAAAACGAACGCACCAGCCGCAACAAACGCGCCGCCGACGGCGAGCACCGCCGTCGAACGAAACACGAAGTCGATCACCTCTTCGAGCGCCGGGTGATACGAATGTGATATTGGCTCGTCCAGTTTCGACATCGTGCCGTGCAATCTACTTCGCCCGCACGGTGCGGAAGTACGCCAGCGTCTCACGCAGCCCATCTTCGAGCGACACCTGCGGCTCCCAGCCGAGAATCGTGCGCGCACGCGTGATGTCCGGCCTGCGACGCTGCGGATCATCGGCAATGCGCTCAGCGCTGGGATTCACATGCGTGATCGTGCTCCTGCACTGCGAGCCAGCCGCAGCCAGCACTGCCTGAGCAAATTCAGTCATCGTCATTTCGCGCGGATTTCCTACGTTCACCGGCATCGTCTCATCCGACCAGAGCAGGCGCAGCATGCCGTCGACGAGATCAGTCACATAGCAGAACGAACGCGTGGCCGAGCCATCCCCGTAGACGGTCAGCGGCTCATCGTTCACCGCCTGCCGCACGAAGTTCGGCACCACACGTCCATCCTCCAGCGCCATGCGCGGGCCGTACGTGTTGAAGATGCGCAGAATGCGCGTACGCAGGTTGTGTTTGCGGTGATAAGCCATCGTCAACGCCTCCGCAAAACGCTTAGCTTCGTCATACACGCTGCGCACGCCGATGCTGTTCACGTGTCCCCAGTAGCTCTCCTTCTGCGGATGCTCCTTCGGATCGCCATACACCTCGCTCGTGCTCGCCATCAGGAAACGCGCATTCTTGCGCACCGCCAGCTCCAGCGCGTTGTAGGTTCCGTGCGAACCGACCTTCATCGTCTCAATCGGATTGTCCAAATACCCGACCGGACTTGCAGGCGACGCCAGGTTCATCACCGCGTCAAGCGGTTCATCTACGTCGCACGACACCGTCACATCGTTTTCGATCAGCGAAAATTCCGCGTGGCCAAGCAAATGATTCACATTGCGGCGCGCGCCAGTGATGTAGTTGTCCATCGCGATGACACGATGGCCTTCCCCAAGAAGACGTTCACACAAATGCGAGCCGATGAAGCCGGCGCCGCCGAGTACCAAAATACGCATAATTTCTTAAAAACTCCTCCCGTAACGACCCGGGCCTAAAAGAGCTCGCAGCCGATATTTCCCACGCCACGCGTCCGATGATCGGGCTCATCGCACATCTGGACGCGATTGATTGCAGAGTTTGATTCTACGATGACGCAACGGCGCGAAAGCATCGGGTGCATTCGCCCCAAAAACCCCGAAAGCATCCTACAATCTCGGTCTTACATCTCCCCTCTCCCCTCTCCCCTCTCTCCGCCCCATGCGCTACATTGCTCTTTACAAACCCTACGGCGTGCTTTCGTCGTTTACGCACGAGGTACAAAGCGCCTCCGATGCCGGGAAACGCACGCTCAGTGAATTCGGGTTGCCCAAAGGGGTCTATGCGGCCGGACGCCTCGATTTCGACAGCGAGGGGTTGCTGCTGCTCAGCGATGACGGCGCATTCATTCATCACGTCACCGATCCGCGGCGCAAACAACCGAAGACCTATCTTGCTCAAGTCGAAGGGGCACCGACCGAACAGGCGCTGGTGCAGCTGCGCGCCGGCCTGCAGCTCAGGGATTACCGCACCACTCCGTGCCACGCACGGCAGATCGCAGAAGATGAACTGCCGCCCCTGCCGCCACGCTCGAAGCCGATCACTCCCCACGGGCCCACTACCTGGGTCGAACTTATCCTGAGTGAAGGGAAAAAGCGCCAGGTCCGCCACATGACCGCTGCCGTCGGCCTGCCGACGCTGCGTCTGTTGCGAAGCGCAATCGGGCCGATCACGCTTGCCGGGCTGTCCGCCGGACGGTGGCGCGATCTCGAACCGCACGAACTCCGCGCGTTCAGAACAGGCAGCGTCGGCAACGCAGCACCATATCAGTCCACATCACCCATCTGAGTCGTGCAAGTTGCTCAAAGAAAAGGTAACTACTCAGGCCTAAATCAGTATTTCCCGCGAAACGCGCTGTTCCTTCCCCCCTTCGGGGGGAAGGAACAGCGCGTTTCGCGTTGGAAAATGGATGGCCTGAGTAGTTACAAGAAAAGCCAACGTGACCGGCCAGCCTGCCTTGTCATGCTCTTAAATTGCGCCATCTTCTCCCGAAGGGCTGCGAGAAGTGCTGAGAAATGATGCGATTCGGACAACCCATTTCAATCTCACTCCTATAATCCGTCACTGCGCAGCTGTGGCTCGAATCCGTCCGGCGCGCGCACTCCAAAGAGGAAAAGATGTCACCTAATTCCACCAGCACTACCGCTTCAGGCAAGCCTGCGTTCGTCAAAGGACTGGACGGAATCGTTGCGGTCCAGACGTATATCAGCATGGTCGACGGTCCGAACAGCAATCTGTCGTACCGCGGCATCAACGTAAACGAGCTTGTGTCGAATACGACCTACGAGGAAGTCTCGTTCCTGCTGCTGCACGATCACCTGCCGTCGCGCAACGAACTCGCCGACTTCAACGCGCGTCTCGTCGCCAACCGCTGGCTGCCGGCGCCGCTCTACGATCTGATTCGGCAGCTTCCACGCGACACCGTGCCGATGGAAGCGCTGCGCACAGCCGTTTCAGCTCTGTCGTTCTACGATCCCGAGATCGAGGACATCAGCATCGAAGCGACGCAGCGCAAAGCGGTTCGCCTGATCTCTCAGTTCCCGACGATCTGCGCCGCTTATCAGCGCATCCGCGAAGGCAAAGAACCCATCGCCCCGACGGCGCGGCTCTCGCACGCCGCCAACACGCTGCACATGCTCGGCCTCCCTTCCGGCGACACCGACATGGTCAAAGCCATGGATGCCTATTACGTCCTGCTCGCTGACCACGGCATGAACGCCAGCACGTTCACCGGCCGCGTCGTCGCCAGCACACAGGCGGACCTGCACTCATCCGTCACCGCGGCCATGGCCGCGCTCAAGGGCCCGCTGCACGGCGGCGCCAACGAGGCCACGATGAGCATGCTGCTCGAGATCGACGACCCGGCCAAGGTGGATTCGTTCGTCGACGACGCTTTCGTCACGAAGCGCAAGATCATGGGCATCGGACACCGCATCTACAAGAACGGAGATCCGCGCGCAGTGCACCTCAATGCCTGGGCCGAACGACTCGGCCGCAAGCTGAACCAGATCAAGTACTACGACATGGCGCACAAAGTCGCCTCAGCCGTGCTGCGCCACCGCGAGCTCTACCCGAACGTCGACTTCTACAGCGCCCCGATGCTCTACTACATCGGTGTGCCGATCGACCTCTTCACGCCGATGTTCGCATGCTCGCGTGTCGCCGGCTGGAGTGCGCATGTGATCGAACAGTACAAAGACAATGTGCTGATTCGCCCGCAGAGCGAATATGTCGGCCCCAGCGACATACACTACGTACCCCTCTCAGAACGCTGATGCTGATCATCCAGTCTCGCCTGCAGTTCATGCTCGGCCGGAAAGCTGCCGTGGTCATGCGCGGCAGCGATCCACGCAAGGTCCATGAAACTGCCCACGCCCTCGCGCGCGGCGGTTTCGCCTGCATCGAAGTCACTATGACGGTGCCAGGCGCAGTCGATCTCATCCGACAGCTCACAACGGAGCTGCCGAATGCGATGATCGGTGCCGGCACAGTGACGACCGCACACGACGCGCTGGCCTGCATCGAAGCCGGCGCGCAGTTTGTCGTTTCTCCCGTCGTCGCCACGGATATTATTCGTCCGTGTCGCGAAGCCGGAGTAGTGTGCATTCCGGCTGGCATGACGCCGACGGAAATTTACACCGCGTGGCTGGCTGGCGGCACCGTGGTCAAGATCTTCCCCGCTGCCCCGATCGGCGGCACAGCCTTCGTGCGCGCGCTGCGCGGGCCGTTTCCCGATATCCCGCTGTGGGTCAGCGGCGGCGTCAAGGCATCTGAGGCGCAGGCCTACTTCGAGGCGGGTGCGCAGCTCGTCGGCCTCAATGCCGCAGAAATTCCGGCCGCGCTCATCGACGCCGGAGAGTGGGACGCCGTCTCCGGCGAAGCAGCAGCGATGCTCGTGCGCGCCGGCCTCGCTGGTTCGTAACCCTCGCTGGCGCGCTCGCCTGCCAGTATGCACGTCGTCCTCGGAGCTTTCCTGCTGAGCGGCCAGCCCGGCTTCCGCCAGGCCGGCGTGCATCACTACGCGCGCGAACTGCTGCGCGCGCTGGCACGCACCTCCCACGACGACATTCACTTCACCACCCTCATCAGCGAACAAGCACTCGACCAGCTCACCAAAGAAGAACGCAGCACGCTCGGAGTACGCACCGTCCCCGGCACCGTCGAATCTCCCCTGCATCGCCTGCGCCTCGAACAAATCGGCCTGCCGCACATGCTGCGCAACATGCGCGCCGATCTGTACCACGGCCTCGGCTTCGTCGCACCGCTGCGCGCACCGTGCCCCACGATCGTCAGCATCATGGATCTGAGCTTCGTAACGCACCCGCACACCCACAAGCGCCTCAATCGTGCCTACCTCAGCCTGCTGACGAAGCTCTCCTGCCGCCGTGCAAGCCGCGTCATCGCCATCAGCGAATGGACGAAGCGCGATATCGTGCTGCACTACGGCATCGACGCGGCATGTGTCGACGCAATTCCGCTCGCCGTCGATCACGATCGCTTTCAGCCTTTGAGCACCACCGCTCGCGCAGAATTCCGCGCTGCACACGGCATCGGTGAACGCGCCGTGTTCTACCTCGGCAGCATCGAACCACGCAAAAATCTGACCCGACTCATAGAGGCATTCGCGCGCCTGCCGAACACCACACAATTGTTCATCGGTGGAAGTCTGGCATGGAAGTACGACGAGACGATCACACTCGCACACAACCTGGGCCTCGGCGACCGCATTCGCCTGCTCGGCCGCGTCGATCCTCAGGATCTGCCGAGCTGGTACTCGTCGTGCACAGTATTCGCCTATCCCTCACTCTACGAAGGATTCGGATTTCCTCCGCTCGAAGCCATGGCCTGCGGCGCCGCTGTCGTCACATCAAACGCCTCGTCGCTGCCGGAGGTTGTTGGCGATGCCGGGCTGCTGGTCGAGCCCACCGACGTCCACGCGCTTGCCGACGCACTCGGGCGCGTACTGGACGACGCGCCTCTGCGCGCAGACCTGCAACAGCGCGGAATTCGGCGCGCAGCACAGTTCACCTGGGCGCGCGTCGCCGAGCGCACACTCGATTCATATCGCGCCTGCACCACGCAGTGAAGCTCACACGACGCACAAAATCGTGCATCCACAGTTCGGGTAACTACTCAGGCCATCCATTTTTCCAACGCGAAACGCGCTATTCCTTCCCCCTTCGGGGGAAGGAATAGCGCGTTTCGCGGGAAATACTGATTCAGGCCTGAGTAGTTACCAGTTCGGAGCGAATTTCGGCAGCAGATTTTTCTCACGCGAAGCCGCGAAGAACGCGAAGGAAAAAGCGTGTAATCACTTTCCAAAAAAACCCCGCGTCTCCGCAACTCGGCGTCTCTGCGGGAAACCCCTGCGTGCTCCGCCCTCTCCGCGCCCTCTGTTGAAATTCGCCCCAACACACGGATGCCCCGCCCCGCGATGTCGCTTCGAAAGGGCATGGATAATGCCAAAGACGCGGCTGCTACAACCATGCAAGACAATTCGATCGACCTGTACGATTTTCGACGTGCCCGCGCGCGCAGCTTTCTACGAACCATATGGGGCATGCTCTCCGGGCACAACACCCGTCTGCTCGCGTGGGACGAAGTGCGCGACAAACTCGGACTGCGCGGCCTCATTCGCCGCGGCGTGCAAACTATCCCCGTCGATCAGATCGTCGGCAGCGTCGGCCGCTACGGAGATTTCGACAACGCCTTCCTGCCTATCCGCAGCGAGCTCGCTGAACGCTGGCGCCGCATCAATCGCGCGTTCTATGAAGACATCAGCCTGCCGCCGCTGACCGTGTACAAAGTCGGCGAAGCCTATTTCGTGCTCGATGGAAATCATCGTGTGTCCGTTGCGCGTGAACATGGTGTTCATTTCATCGATGCCGAAGTGCTCGAGGCCGCCACACGTGTGCCGGTACACGCCGATGATTTCATCGATGCTGATCATCTCGACGTGCTCGGCGAGCATGCGCTCTTTCTCGAACGCACACAGCTCGATCGACTGCGACCGCAGCAAAATGTGCGCTTCACGATCGGCGGCGCATGCGAACGACTCATCGAGCATATCGCCGTACACCGGTATTTCATGGGACTCGAACAACAACGCGACATCCATGAAAACGAAGCTGTGATTGATTGGTACGACAACGTCTACACCCCAATTGTCGAAGCCGTGCGCGAGCACAATATTCTCGAAGATTTTCCCGGCCGCACAGAGAGCGACCTATACCTGTGGATCATCGATCACATGCACTACCTGCGCGAAAATTGTCAGAACTGCGACGTGGATGCAGATGAAGCCGCAACCTCCTACGTCGAGAATTTCGCTGCGCAGTCCCCTCTCGAGCGCATGCAAAAAGCGCTGGCCGGAATGCTGGGAATTTGACAGACAGCGGGCTGTCTGGCTCAGGGCAGGCCGTCCATCATCTTCAATACATCAATACAAATGCTGCTGGTCGTTGAGCGTCTTCATGCGCCAGCCATTGGTGTGCCAGACCACTTCGGAGATCGAGGCATTGCCGAATGTGAACGGATGACGACGCAGCACGGGCATCGCCAGCATCGAGCCGATGATCGCCCCGAGCGTGCCGCCGTGCGACACAACTGCGACGCGATTCAACGTCTTGCTGTGGCGCTGCGCCAGCTCCTTCACGAATGCGCTGACTCGATTGCGCATGTCCATCGCACTTTCACCGCCAGGAATCGGAATCAGTGGATCGTCCAGCCCAAGCTCGAGCGAACTCGCTGCGATTTCATCACCGGTCTTGCCGGTCCAATCACCCATGTTGTACTCGCGCAGGCGATCGTCATAGACGAGCCGGAAGTTACTCGCTTCGGCCAGCGCACGCGCAGTGTCTGCCGCGCGGGAGAGCGGACTGGTAAAGATGAGGTCGATCGCCTGAGCACTCAGACGTTGTGCCAGACGCCGCGCCTGATCATGCCCACTCTCATTCAGCGGCACATCAAGCCAGCCCTGCACGCGACCGTCAGCATTAAATTGTGTTTGGCCGTGTCGAATCAAATAGACCAACATTTCGAACCTGCCTCGATATAACTACTCAGGCCAGCCTATTTCTCATCACGAAACATGCTGTTTCTCCTCCCTTCAAGTAGAGGAATAGCGTGTTTCGCCGGAAATATTGACTTAGGCCCAGGTAGTTACGCCTCGATCATATGCACACATCTCATGTGCCACGACCGCGCTTTTCCCAATCGCCATAAACGGGAGCGCAATCATCCGGGAATCAGTTGTCCCACCAATTCGCGCGCAACATCGGCTGGCGTGCGTTCTCCAGCAGCGATCGCGCGCTGCATTTCCGCATACGATTCAGCGCCGATCACCTGCATCGCACGCTGCAAAAGATGTTCGCGCAGTCGCGCCAGCAAGTCATCGCCGCATCGCCGCTCACGACGCGCTGCACCCTCGCCGCTCAACTGCAACCAGTCGTGATGACGCTGCAGTGCATGAACCAGTGCGGGCACACCGTCGCCCAACGCCGCCGCTGTCGGCAGAACAGGAACCACCCAGCCATCAGGCACTACAAACGCCTCCTCTGCCGAAACGAAAACCCCGTGATGTCCGTGCGACTGCGGCGCAAGGTCGAGCGCCGCCTGCAGTGCTGCCACCGTTTTCTGCGCACCCGGCCGGTCAGCTTTGTTCACCACCAGTACATCGGCGATCTCGAGAATTCCTGCTTTGATCGCCTGAATGTCGTCTCCCATGCCCGGCGCTTCGACAACGACGATGCTGTCCGCCAGCCGCACTACGTCTACTTCAGCCTGACCAGCGCCCACAGTTTCAACAACAACGATTTCGAAACCGTGAGCGTCCAGCAGCGCAACTGCATCGGACGCCGCTGCAGCCAATCCCCCGGCAGAGCCACGGCTCGCCATCGAGCGAATGAACACACCTGGGTCCCCACTGAGCTCACGCATCCGAATGCGGTCACCGAGAATGGCCCCGCCAGTGATCGGGCTGCTCGGGTCAATCGACAGAATCGCCACGCTGCGGCCGTCAGTTCGCCAGCTGCGTGCCAACGCTGAGACGAGCGTGCT
>CAXNFZ010000088.1:0-10161 GCA_964201495.1 Chloroflexota bacterium
TCACCACCGCAGCCGGCTGCGGCGCCCTGTTCATCGCCGAAGCCGACGGCCGACCACTCGCAGCGCTGATCGCCACCGCTGTCGGCCGCGAGGCGGTCTATCTCTATGGCGCCAGCGCCGACGAGGGCCGCGAACGAATGCCGACCTACCTGCTGCAGTGGGAAGCGATGCGCTGGGCGCGCGCGCGCGGCTGCTCGCACTACGACCTGTGGGGCGTCCCCGACGAAGATGAAACTGCGCTCGAAGCCGGCTTCGAAGTGCGCCACGACGGCCTCTGGGGCGTCTATCGCTTCAAGCGCGGGTTCGGCGGCGCCGTCGTGCGCAGCGTCGGCGCCTGGGTGCGCCCGCTCTCGCTGCCGCGCTGGTGGGCCTACCGCCTCGCGCTGCGCCGCACCGGCCGCCACGGCCTGGCCGCGTAAATCATTGCAAGGCAGCACAGCAAAGCGCAGTGCGGCGATAGTCCTGTCCAGCAGCGATCGCTGCGCCTACGGAAGCCGCCGCGCCACTTCCGCCAGCGGCTTGCGCGCCCGCCCCTGCGGCACCACTGCCGGATAACCGAAGAACAGCAGGCCGACCATCTCTTCGTCCTCTGGATTGATCCCCAGCAGCTGCGTTGTCTCGGGCGCCATCGCCGTGCGGCCGGTACCCCACTGCATGCCTATCCCTTCGGCCCACGCCGCAAGCTGAATATTCTGCACTGCGCAGGCGACGGCGGCGTAGTCTTCCTTGCGCTGGAATGCGTCGCCCTGCAGCACACAGGTGACGGCGACGATCGCCGGCTTCGTCGACATCTTCGCGTCCACGGCCGCCAGCGCCGCATGCGTCTGCGGCCCGAGAACGTAAAACCTCCACGGCTCTGTAAGCCGATGGTTCTGAACCAGCGTGCCCGCAGTCAGCACACGGTCGAGCACGTCCGCTGGCACGGCATCGGGCTTGAATTCCTTGATTGTTCGACGAGTCAGAATCGTGTTGTGAGTTTCCATACGAATACGCCTGGCGGAGGATTATCTCCCTCGCCCCCGAACGGCGCATCACCCCTCTTGACGAGCGGCCGGCGTTTCTGCTAGAATTCCCGCCGTTCGGTGACGTAGCTCAGTGGTAGAGCAGGGGACTCATAAGCCCTTGGTCACAAGTTCAAATCTTGTCGTCACCATTCGTCCTGTTCGCAGCAATTTCGCTCATTTACCCCGACGCGAAACGCAAAATCACGGGATCGCTTTCATCAAGTGATCCCGTGTCTGCTTTTCCGATCCGAGCACGATTCGGCGCATCCGTAGCCAAGGACAGATATCGACGGCAGACTTATCTCACGCGAAGCCACGAAGAACGCGAAGCTATTCGAATTCTGTCACCGAAGACACTTGATCGAGTTACGGCATGGAGAATACTTAGCACGCATTCTTCTTCGCGTTCTTCGCGGCTTCGCGTGAGGAAAACCAGCTGCCTGAATTCACCCCAAACTGCGAATGCACACGCACGAATCAGCCAACGAGCGACTCAATAATCTCCTGCGCGCGCAGCCCGGCAGCGAAATCCGCAAGCAGATGGCGCTCGCCCTGCATCATCCTGGCCAGTTCGTCCAGCGGACGCGGCGTTTCGTCCACTCCCGCATAGGCAACGTCTGTCCAGTCGCCGCCGTCACTCGACTGCAGCGTGAACCAGTCTCGAATGCGATACGAACGCCGAGTGCCGTAGAGCGTCCACTCGATCAATTCAGGAGCCGCCCCACCCGCTGTGCCGATGAAGCGCACTGGCCGGTCGCCGCTCTTCATCACAGCGCTGATGCCGGCTTCGGCCGCCGCCTGTCCACGATCCACTTGCCGGGATACGACGGACAGCGGGCCGCAGACCCGATCGATCAGGAAGGCATAGTGCGAAAACACCTCGCGCACGAAGCCGCCTTCCACCCGCCCGTTCAGCCAGTCAGCGGCCTTCTGCCATTCGCGCGGCCACTTCGGAAAGTGCATGCGCACTTCGACGGAAACTACATCGCCCACCGCGCCGGACTGCAGCGCAGTCTCGATCGCCCGCACCATGGGAGACAGCCCGAAGAGAAAGTTCACCGCACAGGAAATCGTGCCGGCCTGCACGCGCTGCACCAATTCGTGCGCAGCAGCACGGTCGGTCGACAACGGCTTTTCGCACAAAATTTGTTTGCCATGATCCAGCGCAAGATGGCAGTAGCTCACGTGCGATGACGGCGGCGTAGCGATGTACACCAGGTCGACGTCGTCACGCGCCATAAGCGACTGCGCATCGTTCGTCACCGCAACATCGGGAAACTCCTCGCGCAGCTGCCGGCCGCGCTCGGCATTCGCGTCCCACACGGCCGCCACGCGAAACCGCGAATCCTGCACGAACTGCCGCACCATGTGCGTGCCCATGGCGCCCAGACCAATCACTCCGATGCGATACATAGTTTTTTCTCCGTGATGAACGCGGCAGCTGCTCAGGCCTCGATCAACGTAACTGCTCAGGCCTAAATCAGTATTTCCCGCGAAACGCGCTATTCCTTCCCCCGAAGGGGGAAGGAATAGCGCGTTTCGCGTTGGAAAAATGGATGGCCTGTGTAGTTACCGATCAACTGATTTTGTACAACGACTCAGGCCAGTTTATTTCGCAGAAAATACACCGACCTGAATGGCTACGATTTTGCACCAATAGCTGAATTCAGCCTCGCTGCTTTTTTCGTCTGCTCGATGGCGCCAAGCATTTCCGACGGCTCGCCGTCCACGACCGGCGCACGAACGGCGATTTGATGCACACGCGGAGATGCCGCCCAGCGGCCCGGTTCGTGCAGCAGGAATCGCACGCTGCCGCTCTCCATATCGACGTACGTCTGCATGCCGGCATTGTCATACGCTGCGATCGGCAGCCGCGACAAATCGAGCGCACTGCACTTGACCAGGTCGCCGAGCCAGCCGGATGCAGAAACGGCGTGCTCCCCTGTCTTGGCCGGCTTCTTCGCCGTGCCGCTCAAAATCAGCAGCTCTTCCGCACGCGTGGCCGCCACGTAAAGCAGACGCGCCGATTCCGCTTCCGCCCGCATCGACTCACGCTCATGCACGTGCCAGTACGCAGCACTCTGCTCTTCGTGTCCGCGTCGCTTCGGAATCAGCAGGCCGAATTCGCCGTCGAAGAGAATCTCCGCCCGCTGCGGCGGCGCATAGCCGAGATCGCCGAGCACCACGACCGGCCATTCGAGCCCCTTGGCAGCGTGCACCGTCATCAGCTGCACCGCGCCCTCACCCGTCGAACGCGCCTCACCTTCGCGCACTTCGCTCGTGCGCAGGTGCGCGACATATTCGACAAATTCAGCGCAGGAGATCATGCCGCCCTCGTGCGCGTCGGCGACCAGCTTCTCCAGGTTGCGCGCCGCACGCTGTGCCCCGGCACGAATCAGAATCGCCGGAAGGTGCGTCGCATCAAACAGCCTCTGCAGCAGCGCACCGACCGAAATACGCCCCACCGCCCGCCGCAGGCGCGTCACGATCGTCCACGCCCGCAGCAATGCTGCACGATCCGGATCATCCGACTCGAAGATCATTTCGGCCTGCTGGAACGCTGCCGTGAGCGAACGCTTCGCCGCACCGTTCCAGCGCATGCGATACAAGCCTGCATCACTCACGCCGAACGCAGGCGAACGCAGCAGACCGGCCAGCGCCAGTTCGTCCGCCGGATCGGCGATGCACTGCAGCTGCGTGAGCACATCCCGCACCTCCGGCCGATCGTAGAAACCGCGGCCGGCCGACGTCACAAACGGAATACCGGCCTGTTCGAACGCGTTCTCGTACGCGGCGAACGACCGCGCTGCGCGACAGAGCACAGCAACGTCGTCCCAGCGCAGCGGGGTGCTTTCCACCACGTCGCGAACGCGCGCCGCTACGGCGCGCGCGCACTGCGTCAACGCACCATCACGGCTGCCCAGCACAAGATGCAGTTCGATCGGAGCGCCGTCAAGGCCATAACCAGCATTCGCACGATACGGCCGCAGCGGCGTGAACTGCGCCGCCATGACCGGCGCAAGCATGTCGTTCATTGCGCTGATAAGCTGTGCATGCGCGCGATACGACGTCGACAGATCGACGCACTCACCGCATTCGCCGATGCGCACTTTCTCCCGTTCGAAGATGCTGACGTCGGCACCGCGAAAACGATAGATGCTCTGCTTCGGATCGCCGACGACGAACAGTCGACCAGCAGCGCCTTCGTCTTCACCATTCAGCAACGCCACGAGCGCACGCTGCTGCGCATTCGTATCCTGAAACTCATCGAGCATGATCTCGACCAGCTCGGCGCGCCATCGCGCCCGCACGTCCGTGCGCTCCTGCAGCAGCTGCAGCGCAAGCGACTCCAGATCATCGAAGTCCAGCACGCCCGCGGCACGGCGCACCGCAGCATAAGCGCGCTCCGCCTGCTCGAACAGTTCGCTGTACGCCGCGTATTCAACTGCATGCTGCTCGTCGATGTGCAGGCTGGGATTCCGCTCAAGAAATTCCTGGTCAAACTCGAAGGCGCGTCGGATTGCCTTCATCGCACCTTTTGGATCATGCCCCTTCCAGTTTTCCTTACGGCCCTTCCGCAGGTCCATCACGCTCCGCAACGACAGCAGCGCGTCGAGGACGGCGCCCCATTGTCCAGCCGCACGCGCACGCGCGAGCGCGTCCCACGCACCGAGCACGGACAGGACCACCACTGCGCCGTCGTCTCCGGCGGCCTGCGCGGCAGAGACGGCACCGGCCGCGAGCATCTCCTGCAGTGCCGAGATGCCTTCGGCCAGATCCGGAGACGCAAGCATTCGTTCGACGCGCGCGAGCACGGCAGCGCGCACAGCAAGCGGTGACGCCTGCAGAGACGCCCGCGCCTCCGTGCGCTGGCGCAGCATGCGCGACAGCAAATTGCGCAGGCCGTCTTCGCCGTGCAGCTCGAACAGCATCGCCGTCGCCGGCACAGCCAGCGCATTCGTCAACACCTCGTCCAGCACGCGCGCCTGCGCCAGCGACGACTGCGCCTCGTCCATAATCCCGAATGCCGGATCAAGGCCGGCTTCGGCCGGATGAGCGCGCAGAATTTCCTGGCACAGGCTGTGGATCGTGCCGATACGCGCCGCATCCAGTGCGACGGAGTGTGCAGACCACAGCTCGCGCTCCTCCTGCAGCAAATCATCGCGATCGAGATAACGGCGAATTTCCGCGCGCACACGATTGCGCATTTCGCGCGCAGCTTTGTTGGTGAACGTAATCGCCGCAATCGAACGCAGCGGAACGCCTTCAGACAGTCGGGCCAGAAAACGCGCCACCAGCGTGCGCGTCTTGCCGGAACCGGCGCCAGCCGTCACAAGGACGTCGCGCCCGCGCGTGACGATTGCAGGCAGCTGCTCTGCCGAGGGCTGCATCACAGACGACGTGAGAATCGCAGCGTTCAAATTCATCGCGTGTAACTCCAGCAGAACCCGGCAGCAGGACAGTATTCCGGACACCCCTCGTTCGGTGGGAGCGGCGCAAATTCTCCGCGACGCACTTTTCGGACAGCCGAAACAGCCACCTGCACCGCAGCATCCAGCGATCCATCGAGGCCACCCTCGAATTTCGAAAGCCGAAACCGCCCGGCCTCCGCATGCAAATAGTGAAAGTGATACGCGTCAACAACGCGACTTTCCGGAAAAATTTGCGCCGCAGCGTGCGCATAAAACGGCAGCTGCACACGGCGACCATCAATCAAGTCAGCGGCGCCGTAGCCTGCAGGAGAGCCAGGCTTGTAGTCGATCACGCGCAGCGCACCGCCGGGCCCACGATCAGCACGATCGATGCGACCTCGCAGCAGAAGCTGCTCACCGTCTGCCTGCACGCTCAGCGCGCGAAAATCCATTTCGAAATGGGACGGGACCCAGCGTTCATCCGCAAGTGCGTCGATCGACGCACGCACATTCGAAAGAATATCGCGTCGGGTCTGTGGCCACCATGGTGCGGCGCGAAAGCCGTGCGCAGAATCGAAGACGGCGTCGGCAACGCGCTCCAGCGATGCATGGACCGCAGCCGGATCCGCCGGGTTCGCCGCCTCCCGATATGCACGCTCGAAGAGCGTGTGATACAGCAGGCCAAGCACGGCGGTGTCAGGACCGATCTGCACCGCAGGGCGCGGCTGCAAACCAAGCGCCCGTCCGAAAAAGAAACGATGTGGGCAGGAACGATATTCCTCCAGTGCCGAGGCGCTCCACGAATGCTGCGGCCCGAAACGCAGAGCAAGCGCACCGGCGAGCGTCGACAGGTCTCCGTCGGACGGCGCCGCACCGTCGTCGTTACGCGCCACAACGAGCCGTGCGCCAGCGTCGATCTGCGACAGCACGTGCGGCGCGCGCCGATCAAACCACGCACTCAAAATCGGGCTGGCCCCGGAAGCAGCGACCTGCACGAGCTCGGACATCGAGGCAGCTTCAGACACGGAAGGCTTTTCCGCGCTCGTCAGCCTGCGCGGTGCATCCGGGACGATCCCGCACAGCTCGTCCCAGAACGGCGACGCCTGCCATTCGGCGCCGCCGTCGGCAAGTCGCGGCCGTGTGAACAGCACGCCGTCGTCCGCGCGCGTGGCGGCGACGTAAAACCAATTGCGTTCGACGCCGGTGGTGGAGATCGAAAGGCGCGCATCACCAAGCTGATTCAGCGCGACACGATCGGCGTCGCGAAGAAACGCATCCTCGCGCACAGATGCCGGAAAGCGACCTTCGGCCAGGCCCAGCACCGCCACTGCGTCGAAGCGCAGACCACCTGCCTGGGTCACATCAAGCACGCGCAGGGCAGCCGCGCCATCGTGCACACTGAAATCGGCACCCTCGACGGCACGCGACAGCAGCTCGAACGGAGCGGCGCCTTCGCGCCGGCCGAGATTCGCATCCACCCACAACAGGCCGGCGAGCACCTCACGAAGTTGATCGAGCGCCGCGCCGTCGCGATCCGCAAATTCGTCCGACTCCCCATCGTGTAAACCGATCGTGAGTTCCTCGACGATCGACAGCACCCATTCGACGAAACCGCGCAGCGACACATCTGCAGGGGGCGTTGCATGCGCGACGAACGCATCAAATTGCGCGCGCAGCTGCGGCAGATCGGCCGTCGCCGTCGCCGTCGAATCGACGCGATCCTGATCCGGCGCCGATGCAGCTTCGCCGAAAGAAAGCGCCTCGTTCCATTGCACGCGGCCGCCGACGACATGCCCGCGCCGAGCGACCACGTCGAGGGCAAACGCATCGGCTGCGGTGATGCCGAACTTCGCACGAATCCGGCCGAAATACGGCGACCGCCACGCATCGATGAGCAGGCGCGGCGCAAGCGAAGGCAGCGCGGCGACGCCGGTGGGCACGGTCGCCCGCAGCAGCGAAAGCAGCGCAGCGACGGCCGGATTCGAAGAAAGTGACTCGCCCGAAGCGGGCGCGATCGGGATGCCCATTTCTGCGGCCACGCTGCGCACCACAAGCGCATACGGAGACATGTCGCGCGCGATCAGCGCCATGCGATCGAGCGGCGTGTGCTGCCGCAGGCGGCGTGCTTTGATCCAGCGCAAGGCGGCGCGCACCTCCGCGGCAGAATCAGGCGCCTCGAGCAGCGAGACGCGGCCGCGCAGCGATTCGTGCGCACGTCGATCTCCACGAGCGATGGCGTCGCCCAGATCGGAGAGCGCCGAAGCGTGTGAGCGCGGCATCGCGCGAGCCGCCACCCCGAGCACGCGCGCCAGTTCGACGCGCACACGAGCCAGGCGCGGCATCTGTCCTGGAAAATCATCGTCCCAGCCGATCAGGGACACGACGCATTCGCCGACGCGCGGCGCGACGCGGCGCAGCCACTCACGCTGCGGAACCGTAAATTCTTCGAAGCCGTCGAGAGCGAGCCAGCTCCAGCCACGCAGCAAATCCGGCGCAGCATCCAGCGCAGCGATGGCCGCGCGCGCCACGCGAACGGAATCGAACCAGCCGCCTGTGACGAGCAGCGCTTCATACGCATCGAGGACGAGCGCAAGTTCGTGCAGTCGCGGCTCCGCCGACACAGAGCGCAGGTCGGCCGTATCGACGCCGGCAACGTGCAGCTCGAAACGCAGGCGCAGCAGTGCCTGCGTAAACCCAGGCATGCGCCGCAACGACGCATAGTGCACGAGATCGGACTGCGCGACGGCGTCGTCCATGAGAAAGCTGCGTGCGCTGTTCGGAAGACGCAGCACGTTGCGCCCAGACGCACTTTCGATCGTGTCTTCACAGATCTGCTCGAACGTGCAGACGAAGATGCCTGCGTCGGCGGCGCAGCGCCGTTCGAAATCCGCACACTGCGCAGCGCTGGCGGTCACGACGCGCACCACATCCGAGCGCGCGGCGGCGGCCGCCCGAGCAGCGACGATCAGAGATTCCGTGCGGCCGGAGCCAGAGGCGCCGAAAAAAATTGAAGTCGTCATTGAGTTCTCATGCAACACCGCGCATTTGCCGCACGGTTCAGTGGAGGCGCAATATGAGTGTATCCGCAGTTTGGGGAAAAATTCGACAACGGAATTTTTCTCACGCGAAGCCGCGAAGCCGCGAAGCCGCGAAGAACGCGAAGGAAAGAGTTTTTGACAGCAGTCCGCGCCTCTCTTCGAGGAAGATTTTTCGACGACGAAATTCAGACATCTTGCGTTCTTGGCGGCTTCGCGTGAGAAATTCATCCCCCAAAAAGCTGCGTCTTCAGCGAAGCCGAATCCACTCGCCGGGGACGCTACGCTTCATCCGACTTGAGCGCCGGGCCGGCGATCTCACGCGGGGACACATCGATGGCATCGATGATCTCGGCATCGCGCTCATCGCCGGCGTATCCGCGCAGACGCCGCAGGCTCGGTTCGACGCTCTGCTGCAGCGAACCGACGAACGCGTTATGCGCGTCGATTGCGCTGCGAAACTGCCTGCTGAATTTGTTGAGGTGGCCGAACGCCGTTGATAGCCGCTTGTGCAGTTCCTGCGCTTCTTCCGCGATGCGGCGCGCGTTGTCATTCAGCTGCACCTGCTGCCAGCCGAGCGCGACCGATTTCAGCAGCGCGATGAGCGTCGCCGGCGTAGCAAGAACGACCTTGGAGGAAATGGCGTACTCGAAGAGGTCGGGATCCGTAGCGAAGGCAGCGCCCATCACCGATTCGTTCGGCATAAACATCACCACGAAGTCGACGCTATTTTCGACGCGCTGCCAGTACTTCTTGCTGTTGAGATCCTTGATGCGGCTCCGCACGGCTTTGGAGTGTTCGACCAGCTTGGCCTGCCGCGCCGCATCATCGCCCATTTCGAGCGACTCGAGCCATGCGCTCATGGGCGTCTTGGCATCGAGCACGATTTGTCCCTGATTCGGCAGGTGCACGACCATGTCGGGCTTACTTTCGTCATCGACGGAGACCTGCTCGGAGAACGAGATATGGCGGTCCATGCCGGCAAGTTCAGCGATGCGCCGAAGCTGCACTTCGCCCCAGCGACCGCGGACCTGAGAAGAGCGCAGGGCAGTGGAGAGCGTGGTGGTCTGCTGCTGCAGCGCCTGGCTCGACTGCAGGAGGCTGCGAATCTGTTCCGAGACGCCGGCGTAGGCGCCTTCGCGCTTCTGTTCGAGTTCGCGCACGCTGCGATCGAGATCAGCGAGCTTCTGCGCGAGAGGCTCGATGATCGACTGGCGCGCCTGCCCGACCAGCTGATCGGCATTTTCCTTGAGCGACTGACCCGAGAGCGCCTGAAAGGCATCGCGCATGCCGGACTGGGCATTTTCGAGCCAGCCGAGCTTTTCCACGTCGGCCTGCTGACGTGTGCGCGCCTCGGCGAGGCGCACATCGAGGCGACGCACATCCTCGCGGGCCGACTGCGCCTCGGCCTGCGCGCGCGCAAGCAAAGACTGCGCAGCCTGCAGTTCGGCGGCGGCACGGGCATGGTCCAGGCGCAGCCCCTCCATTTCGGCGCGGGCACGCTGGGCAGAGACGAGCCATGCGACGGCAGCCGCGGCAGCAGAGAGAAGCAGAGCGAACAACAGCGCGATACCGGTACTCATGCGGCAGGAGGATACAACGAGTGACTCGAGAAATCGTCGAGAAATTACCAGCAATTTATAAATGCAGCTGTCAGTATCTTGGGAGTGACTAAACTCAAGAATATTCCGCGAATCACGGCATCGCCCC
>CAXNFZ010000089.1:0-10136 GCA_964201495.1 Chloroflexota bacterium
CCGTGCTGATGATTACGCACTATCAGCGCCTCTTGAACTACATCAAGCCGCAGTTCGTGCATGTGCTGATCGATGGCCGCATCGTCGAATCGGGCGGGCCGGAACTGGCGCTGGAGCTTGAGGACCGCGGTTACGACTGGTTGAAGGACGCGGCGTAAGCAGAGTGGTCGCACGCGAAGGTGCGAAACAACAAAGATTTTCGACCGCCTTCGCGTTTGGCATGAGGCATTTGCAGAAGAACGGTCGCATGTGAAGGCGCGAATAAGTAAGGGAGAGAAAATATGTCTGACGAAAGGACTCAGGTTTCCGTCAACGACGAATACATCGAGAAGTACGGCTTTCACGAGGTCGAAAACTACGCGTTCAAGAGCCGCAAAGGCCTGGACGTGGAGATCGTGAAGGACATTTCGCGCATGAAGAAGGAGCCGGAGTGGATGACGGATTTCCGTCTTCGCTCGCTGGAAGCGTTCTATGCGAAGCCGATGCCGAACTGGGGCAGCGAAGTGCTGCAGCAGATCGACTTCAACGATATTTTTTACTACATTAAGCCGACCGAGGGCCAATCCACTTCGTGGGAAGACCTGCCGGCCGAGATTAAGAACACCTACGATCGCCTGGGCATTCCGGAAGCCGAGAAGAAATATCTGGCCGGCGTGGGCGCGCAGTACGAGTCTGAGGTGATTTATCACAGCCTGGCGAAGGACCTCGAAGAAAAGGGCGTGATCTTCAAGGATACGGACACGGCGCTGCGTGAGAACCCGGAGATGTTCCGCGAGTACTTCGGCACGATCATTCCGCCGAGTGACAACAAATTTGCGGCGCTGAACAGCGCCGTGTGGTCCGGTGGTTCGTTCATTTATGTGCCGCCGGGCGTGAAGATCGACATGCCGCTGCAGGCGTACTTCCGCATCAATGCGAAGAACGTCGGGCAGTTCGAGCGCACGCTGATCATCGTGGACGAGGGCGCGCAGGTGCACTACGTCGAAGGCTGCACGGCGCCGGTGTATTCGAGCGACTCGCTGCATTCGGCGGTGGTGGAAATCATCGTGAAGAAGGGCGGTCGCTGCCGTTACACGACGATTCAGAACTGGTCGACCAACGTCTACAACCTGGTGACGAAGCGCGCAGCTGCGTATCAGAATGCGACGATGGAATGGGTGGACGGCAACCTTGGTTCGAAGCTGACGATGAAGTATCCGGCGGTGTATCTGATGGAGCCGGGTGCGCATGGTGAGATTCTGTCGATTGCATTCGCCGGCAAAGGCCAGCATCAGGATGCGGGTGGCAAGATCGTGCACGCTGCGCCGAACACGACGAGCAAGATCGTGTCGAAATCGATCAGCAAGGACGGCGGGCGCACGAGCTACCGCGGCCTGCTGAAGGTGTACAAGGACGCGGTCAACAGCAAGAGCAGCGTCGTTTGCGACGCGCTGCTGCTCGATGGGGACAGCCGCAGCGACACGTATCCGTATATCGAGGTCGACAACGATGATGTGAACATCGGTCACGAGGCAAGCGTGTCGAAAATCGGCGAAGAGCAGCTGTTCTACGCGATGAGCCGCGGTATTTCTGAGGAAGACGCCAGCACGATGGTCGTCTCGGGCTTCATTGAGCCGCTCGTAAAAGAACTGCCGATGGAGTACGCGATGGAGATGAACCGACTGATCGCCTTGCAGATGGAAGGGACGGTAGGGTAAAGAGAGGGGAGAGGAAGAGAGGGGAGAGGAAGAGGGGGTTGACACGGCGTCGCCTGCGAATTTATCCTCGGTCTTCCCTCTTCCCTCTTCCCTCTTCCCTCTCCCCTCTCCCCTCTCCCCTTCCTCCGCTACACTCCCGTGCATGTCCGACAACACGACACAAACGAACACGTACGACCCGGCCGTCATCATGGGCGGGCTGTATGGCGACGGGATCATCGGCTTGAAAGGGGCGTTTTCGCGGGAGTGGGTGCAGACCATGCGCGAGGACATGGATGCGGCGTATGTTGCGGCGCTGAAGCGGCCGGGCGGCGTTGTGGGGCGTGGGCCACAGCGGCATTACGTTGAAATTCACCCTGAGGACATCCGCGGATTCGTCGATCTGGCGACGCATCCATGGGTGACGGCGGTGTGCGAGACGGTGCTGGGTGCGGACTACAAAATCGTCGAGATTGGCTTCGACGTGCCGAATCCGGGTGCGGAGACGCAGCCGTGGCATCGGGATTTTCCGGCTCCTGAGGAAACGGTGCGCGGGCGACGGCTGAATTCGCTGGCGTTCAACATCACCGGCGTCGACGTGGTCGAGGCGATGGGGCCGTTCGAGATCGCGCCGGGCACGCAGTGGGACGATGACGCCGAGTTCGAACACGGCCAGTTCCCGCCGAAGTCGCTGTATCCGCGCTACGAGGCGCGCGCGCAGTACAAGATGCCGCAGATGGGCGACATCGCGGCGCGCTCGGCGATTACGATTCATCGCGGCACGCCGAATCGTTCGAACGAGGCGCGGCCGGTGCTGGTGCTCGGCGTCGATGCGCCGGATGCGCGCAACGCCGAGCGACACGACCTGCAGGTCACGCGACGCTTCTGGGCGACGCTGCCCGATTCCCTGCGCACACATCTCACCTGCCGGCTCGTCGACGAGCTCGAGCCGATCGTTCAGGCGCACACGATCGAGGGTTTGATCATGGGAGATGCGTGAATGCGCGGCTGTCCTGCCTGTTGCTGATCGTGCTGTGCGCTGCGCTGCCGCACGGCCGTGACGCGGTCGTCGACGTGCAAAGGTCCGGCGGCGGCGCACTTCCGACGGCGCACGGGGCGCTCTCGCCGGCGGAGGAGGAGCGCATCGGCCGCATGCTGGCGCGGAACCTGCGCGCGCTGGATCGCGACGGTCGGCTTCCCGCGGCGCGCCCCGGCGTCACGTCCCTGCGCTTCCCGTTGCGCTCCGCCCACACGCTCATCGCCCCGGCCTACCATGCGTTGACGAATTTCGTCGACCATGCCGCGGCTGCCGGCGTGTTGTCCGACTACTACTGCTATGGGCGCACGTACGACACGCCGAGTTATAACCACACCGGCACGGATTTCGCTGCGTGGCCGTTCGGCTGGCTGCGCATGGATCAGCAGGAAATCTTCGTCGTCGCCGCCGCCGACGGAGTGCTGATCGCATGGGAAGACGGGGCCGACGACCGCAGTTGCGTCCTGAGCAGCCAGCCATGGAACGCGGCGTATGTGCGCCACGACGACGGCACGGTCGCCTGGTACGGTCACCTCAAGCGCGGCAGCGTTATTTCGAAGCCGGTCGGTTCGCGCATCGTTGCCGGCTATGTGCTCGGCGTCGTCGGCAGCTCGGGCAGTTCGACCGGCCCGCATCTGCATTTCGAGCTGCGCACGGCGGAAAATGCGCCGATCGATCCGTATTTCGACGGTTCGCCCGGCCACGACTGCAACCCCACCGCGGTCGCCTCACGATGGGAATCGCAGCCGCCGTACTATGACGGCGCGGTTCTGCAGGTGACCGTCGGGGACGCTCCGCCGGAATTTCCGACTTGCCCGAACCCGGAGACGCCGCATGTTCGCAGCGAGTTCACACTCGATCCCGCGGCCGGCGCCACGATCTATTTCAGCGTCTACTATCGCGATCTGCTGTTCGGCCAGACGACCGAGTACGCGGTTTATCGGCCGGATGGGACGCTGTACAGCGCCTGGAGCAACGCGCCGGGCGCCGGAACTGCGTACTACTGGTGGACGACGCTCGTGCTGCCTTCCGGGTTGCCGGCAGGCACATGGCGCGTGCGGGTGACGCACGCGGGTGCGGCGCACGACGCCTGGTTCAACGTCGACGACCCGATTTTCGTCGTCGTCACCGAGCCGACCGCATCGGAATGGCCGATCGGCCGTGCACGCGAGATTCGCTGGATGGACAACCTCGGCGGTCGGGTGCGCGTCGAACTGTGGCGTGCCGGCGCGTACGTGGCCACGATCGAGGCCGCCGGCGACAGCGACGGGACGGCCGGCTACACCATGCCGGCCGTCCCGTGCGGGGCAGACTACGCGATTCGCGTCACCGACGCCGCGGATTCGGCCTATTTCGCCGAGGGCGCGCCATTTCGCGTGACGGGGTGCGTGTACGTCCCGTTCGCGCAGCGTTAGGACCCATCCGTAGTTACATGAGCGAAACCCAGGCGTCCCGTCTTTCGGCCGGGACGCCTGGGTTTCACCTCAATATATGAACGGACACTTAGCGAATTGCCACACGTCGCCCTGTGCGCGCCGATTCGCGGGCGGCGTCGAGGATGCGGGTGACGGTGAGGTTGTTGGTCAGGCCGGAGAGGTCGTGCTCAGCGAGCACCAGTTCGCCCTTGACGACGGCGGCGAGGAAGGCGAAGCAGTCGTCGAGCGGCGTAGGGAGCGGGGCGAGCGACGTGGTTTGTTCGGGCTTGTTGAGGCCGACGCGTGAGCGCAGCGTGTCGGGGTCTACGGCGACGACGGCGCCGTTCGTGCCGTAGATCTCCATGTCCTTGCGGTGCCAGGGCCAGTTCCACGAGCCGTGAATGACGCACTGCGCGCTCGGGTAATCGACGATGATGGTCGCATCGTCGTCGACGCGTGGGTAATATTCCGGCTGAAAAGTGCGCGTGACGGCGGTGACGGCGACGGGTTGTTCGCCGTCGAGCAGCCAGTGCATGAGGTTGGCGCCGTAGCAGCCGAAGTCCATGATGGCGCCGCCGCCGTTGCGCACCGGGTCGGTCAGCCAGCCGAGGAATTCCGGCCCGCAGCCGATGGCGGCCGGCCCCCAGTGTCCGTCGTGAACGACGACCTTGCGCACCGCGCCGATTTGCTTTTCGTCGTGCACCAGGCGATACGCTTCGCGGTTGGAGGCGAACCAGCTGGTGGCGAAATTGGTGAGCAGGTGAATGCCGTGCGTGCGGGCGAGGGCGGCCATTTTCTCGGCCTGTTCGAGCGAGACGGCCATCGGCTTCTCGACCATGACGTGCACGCCGCGTGGGGCGCAGGCCTGCACGACCTCCAGATGCGCCAGCGTCGAGCAGAACGCCGCGCAGGCGTCGGGCTTGACTTCGTCGAGCAGCGCGCCCAGGTCATGGCAGATGAGCGCCGGGTCGAAGCCGATGCGGCGCGCCTGTTCGGCGGCGAGTTCGGCGTCGGGTTCGTAGATGCCGACGAGTTCGAGGTCGTCGCGCTGCGGGCGGTTAAACCACCAGCGGACATGTCCGTGATCGAGGCCGGCGATGATGAAGCGTGTGGGTGTCATGGGGAATAGGGAATGGGGAATAGGGAATGGGGAATAGGGGGTAGGGAATAGGGGACAGGGGCGAGTACGTAGAGTTGACAGATGCTGCGGACTGATTTTATCCCTGGTCCCTATCCCCTATCCCCTATCCCCTATCACCTTGCTCCATGTGCGCGCGGCTTCGACGCGGGAGTGCACGCCCATCTTGCGGTAGATCTTTTGGCTGTGCACGTGCAAGGTGCCGACGGAGATCGATAACAGGCTGGCGGCCTCTTTTGTTTCCCGGCCGGAGGCGAGCAGGTGCAGGATCTGTACTTCGCGGTCGCTGAGGTCGAACGGGTGTGTGCGGTCGGCGTCGTCGGAGGTGGGCATGCGCGCACGAAGCGACTGGGCAAAGAGGGAGTTTTCGCGGGCGAGCAGGGCGTCCGGACCTTCGAAACGAAGGAAACGTACCCGGCTTCTTAGAAGCCGGGTACGTTTCCTTCGTTTCGAAGGTCCCCCCTACTGCGTATAATCCACACCATCGCCATTCGTATCCAATTTGCAACGCAAGCTGATGTGGATGCGATGGCAAGTGCAGCATGTATCAAGCCGCGAACTGCATGTGTTTGCGTCGTCAAACTGAGTTGCTGGATTGCCCGAATTGATTGGATCAATTGGGTTGAATTCAGGTAATTTCTCTGGCCGTCGCTGGTTGCAGACCTAAGTCACGCTATGGCGTTGCTGAAGCGGTTCCAACGAAGGATCGAGTGATTACGAATGAAGTATCGGGCTTGAGACGATGGTTTAGTCTGAAATCGTGTAAATCGTGTAAATCGTGTAAATCGTGTAAGGAGAGCCGAATGTTCCAGAAGAGAATTTTTGCCGTCGGCAGCGCTCTGATCGCTGCCAGCCTGCTTCTCTCCGCGTGCGGTCAGCCGCAGGCGCAGCCGCAGGTAGTCGAAAAAGAAGTCATCAAGGAAGTCCAGGTCGAAGTGACCAAGGAAGTCGTCAAGGAAGTCGTCAAGGAAGTCGAGAAGATCGTCGTCGCGACGGCGGAACCGGTCGCTGCGGCTGAGAAGGCGAAGGTGCTTCGCGTCAACATCGGCACGTATCCTGACGTGATCGACCCGCAGAAATCATCGTTCGTCAACGAAATCGCGCACCTGAAGCTGGTGTACGAGGGTCTGACGAAGCTCGACGCCAAGCTGGCCACTGTTCCCGGCTCTGCCGAGAAGTGGGAGTACAACGCCGAGCAGACCGAGCTCACCTTCATGCTCCGCAAGGACCTGAAGTACAGCGACGGCACGCCGCTGAACGCCAAGCGCTTCGAGTTTGCGATCATCCGCAACATCAACCCGGAGACTGCGGGCGAGTACGGCACGATCACCAACGAGATTCTTGGCGCGCCGGAATGGCAGGATGCCTTCGCCGCTGCGAAGGAAGATGAAACCAAGGCCGACGCCGTTGCTGCCGCTGAGAAGACCGTGCGCGAGAGCGTGCAGGCCCTCGACGGAGCCGGCGCCCCGTGCAAGGATTACGAACAGGCGGACTGCACGACCCTCAAGGTCAAAATGAGCAAGCCCGCGCCGTACTTCCACACGGTCCTCGGCATTTGGGTGGGTTACCCGGCCAAGGAAGAGAACATCGCCGAAGGCGGCGAGAACTGGTGGAACAGCTCGAAGTACCACATCGGCAACGGCCCCTACATCCTGAAGAGCCTCGAGCCCTTCGTGAAGGCCGTATTCGTGCCGAACCCCAATTACTGGGACGGTGCGCCGCAGGTCGGCGTGGATTATTCCTACGTCACCGACTCGAACGTGGCCTTCCAGGCTTACAAGAACAACGAGTTCGACATCGTTGGTCTGGCCGCCGAAGACTATCCGGCGATCATGAACGACGAGGCCCTGAAGAAGGAAGCCACGATTTATCCTGGCTCGTGCACCACCGCACTGCAGTTCCGCAATTACGCGGAGCCGTTCAACGATGTGAAGGTGCGCCAGGCATTCACCGTGGCGCTCGACCGCGAGCGCTGGGTCAAGGACGTGCTCGCCGACCTCGGCGCGCCGACGCTGACCTGGATCCCCCCGGGCTTCCCCGGATACAAGGAAGGCGAGACCCGCGGCGCCTACGATCCCGAGAAGGCCAAGGCCCTCATCGCCGAGTCGTCCTACGGCTCGATCGACAAGCTGCCCCCCATCGTGCTGACGTTCGCGGACACCCCGCGCAACCGCACGCGCAATGAGTGGCTCGCTGCTCGCTTCCAGGAAGTGTTCGAAGGCATCACCGTCGAACTCAAGCCGGTCGAGCCCACCGCGTACACCGCCGCGCAGAAAGACAAGAAGAGCGGCATGCAGATGTTCCTCGGCGGCTGGTGCGCCGACTATCCGGATCAGCAGAACTGGCTGAGCGTGTACTGGAAGTCGACCACGACTTTCGCCGATCGCGCCGGCTACGTCAGCCCGGATTTCGACGCCCTGATCGATCAGGCCGATGTCGAGGGCGATCCTGTCAAGCGCGCTGAGCTGTATCAGCAGGCGCAGGACAAGCTCGTCGACGACAATCCGGTCGCGTTCTTCTGGAACAACGTCAACGCCTACATGGTTAAGCCCTGGGTGAAGGGTTATCAGACCACGCCGCAGGACGCGTGGCCGGGCGACGTCGCCCCGGGCAGCATCGACATCGACACGTCGATGATCCCCTAAGTTGGGTTTGCCGATCGGATGACACGATCCGATCGGCAATCTGGAATGCCGGGTGCGCAGGCAGGGGGCGACGCTTGCCCGCGCACCCGCTTCTTCCAAAGCTGCCGAATGATCGCTGCTCAGTATTCTGGTCTGCACTGGAAAAATGCTGAACCCGCCGTTCGACATCTTTGGAAGGGGTACAAACAAACATGACGAGTTTTCTCGTTCGGCGCTTTCTTTTTTTTATTCCGACCTTTCTCGTGATCTCGCTGATTACGTTTGCGTTGATGAAGGCGGCGCCGGGCGGGCCCTGGGATCGCGATTCTGACAGCAAGCAGGTCGACGCGCGCACGGTGAAGCTGCTCGAACAGCAGTACGGCCTGAATAAGCCGCCGTGGCGTCAGTTCCTCGGTTACATCATCGGCGACGTGGACGATAAGGGTGTTTTCAAGTGCGGCGCCGTCTGTGGCAACCTCGGCCCTTCCTACCGACAGCGCGGCAAAACCGTGCAGGAGATTCTGTTCACCCCGCCGCCGGGAAAAGGGTTTTTCGACTCTAAATTCGGATATACCCTGCGCCTCGGCGCCATCGCATTCGGATTCGCCGTGTTCTTCGGCATCCCGCTCGGCGTGCTCGCTGCATTGCGCCAAAACTCTCCGTTCGACTACACGGTCACGTTTTTCACGAATATCGGCTCGGCTGTGCCGGGCTTCGTCGCCTGCTTTTTCGCAATCATTCTTTTTGCGGTCACGCTCAAGCTCACCAGCGTGACGCAGGACTGGTCCAAGGCCGGCATCACCACATTTCTGCTGCCCGGAATCATGTTCGGGCTGAACACGATGTCGGCGATCGCGCGATACATGCGCGCGACGGTGCTGGAAGTGATGCGCCAGGACTACGTGCGCACCGCGCGTTCGAAGGGAGCGAAGGAATCTGCTGTGATCTGGCGGCACATCCTGCGCAATGCGCTGATCCCGGTCATTACGATCCTCGGCCCGGCGCTCGCCGGCCTGCTCACCGGGTCCATCGTCATCGAGCAGATTTTCGGCGTGCCCGGCGTCGGCGTCGACTTCATTCGCGCCATCGGTCAGCGTGACTATTCGCTGATCATGGGCACGACGCTCTTCTACTTTGTCCTGGTGATCCTCGGCAATCTCAGCGTCGATATTCTGTACGGCGTGGTTGATCCGCGCATTCGCGTCGAGTAAATCATGGCCCAAACCGCAACCGCAGCCCCGAAGGTGTATTTGAAGCCGACCGATGCGCAGAGCGTCTGGTCGCTGGCGTGGCGCCGCATGCGTCGCAACAAGCCTGCCATGATCAGCGCCGTCATCGTGCTGCTCTATATCGTGTTCGGTCTTTTCGCTAACGTGTTTTCGCCGCACAGCCCGGTCAAGGCGGTCAGCGGCAAGGCGCAGCTGCCGCCGTTCTGGCGCGCGGAATCGCCTGCCGGCCAGGCATACGATCCGGAGTTCATCCTCGGCACGGACAACGCCGGCGGCGGCCGCGACATCGTCAGCCGCATTTTGTACGGCACGCGCTCGTCGCTCGTCGCCGGCCTGCTGCCTGCCATCGTTGTGCTCCTGGTCGGCACGCTGATCGGATTTGTTTCGGGCTATGCCGGCGGGATGACTGACAACATCCTCATGCGCATCAACGATGTGTTCTATGCCATTCCAACCGAGTTGATTCTGATTCTGGTCACGATCTCGCTCGGCGAAACCAAATTCGGCCGCCTCGGCAATGGCATCTGGCTGTTCCTGCTGGCGCTGGCGTCGGTTTCGTGGTCCGGGCTGGCGCGTCAGATGCGCGGTTCGGCGCTCGCGCTGCGCAATCTCGAATTCGTCGACGCCGCCCGCAGCCTCGGCGCGTCCGACTGGCACATCATTTTCAGGCACGTGCTGCCCAACAGCGTCGGCATCCTCGTCGTCTGGATGGCCTTCGCCATTCCTCGCTTCATCATCGCCGAAGCCGCCCTCGGCTACATCGGCCTCGGCCTGCGCCCGTCACTCAATGCGAAGGAATTCTTCGTCACCAGCTGGGGCCGCCTCTTCCTCGACGCCTACAGCACCGTCACCGGCCAGCCCGATTACCTGCTCGTCGTCGCCGTCGTCGTCTCGGTGCTGGTAATCGCATTTACCTTTCTCGGCGACGGCCTGCGCGATGCGCTCGATCCGCGGATGAAGAGGTAGTGATAGTGGATAGTGATAGTGGGGCACTATCCACTATCACTATCCACTATCA
>CAXNFZ010000090.1:0-10061 GCA_964201495.1 Chloroflexota bacterium
CGAATCGCACGATTCTGCGCGAGCTGCTCGGCCTGAATTTCGACGACGCCGAAATCGCGCGCTGGGTAGAGCGCAAGGAGTCACTGTATCGCGAACATGCCGACGGCGCGGTGCGCGAGATTCCCGGCTGCATTGCGTACATCCGCGGCCAGCGCGCGGCCGGTGCGCGCATCGCCCTGGCTACCGGCGCAGGCCGCACGAACATCGATTTCAACCTGCGCGCGCTCGGCATGCTGCACGACTTCGACGCCATCGTCGGCGCCGACGACGTACAGCGCGGCAAGCCCGAGCCGGATATTTTTCTCGCCGCCGCCGCCCGCCTCGGTTCCGCACCAGAAAACTGCGTCGTCTTCGAAGACGCCCCGATGGGACTCGAAGCCGCCCGCCGCGCCGGCATGCGCGCCGTCTGCATCACCAGCATGATGACCGACGCACAGGCGCGCGCATTCCCGAACGTCGTGGCCACCGTGCGGGATTATGAAATCTCGAGCCTGGCGAACGTCGGCCTCACAAATTCGCACGAATAAACGCCGCGGACTCTGCTCGGATTTAGTCACTCCCTCGTCCGAGCATCTGCCGAATCCGGCTCTTGATTTGCTTCACGCTCGTCCTGCCACGCTCGACGATGAAGCCGGGAATGTTCTTCCTCCACAGAAAGAGCGCGTAGATCCGGAGGATGAAATCGACGTCGCGCCCGCGCCGGCCGTATCGAAACGCCCACTTCAGTCGCAGGGATTCGAACAGATAGCCGTAACTCGATTTCAGCACGCCCACAAAATGTAGAAAAACTCGTTCACCGCGCATTCTTCCCAGCTTCGTTTGCACACAGATGCCTGACAACACATCCTTCTCGATTCGGCATCCAGTCGGCCAAAACGCATCGATCAGATAGCCTCTCCCACTGCCGGGCCTTCTCGCCTTGATGCCTGCCTCGACCATCGCCAGACACAAAATTCGCTGCTCGGCTTTGCAGGAGGTATGTCTGTACACCTTCAGCTCATCGTAGCGTTCATATATCGACATCGCTCGTTCGAATATCGCTGCAGCCACCTCACTGCGCCGAAAAAAATAGATGCCGCCGTTGAAGTAGCAGTACGTGTCGGATGGAAATTCTCTGCGGATGAGATCCATCGAAGCAAACCATCCGAGATCCTTGACGTTGTGGCCGACGACGCCGAAGTCATCTCCTTCGAAGCATATAAAAACATCTGCAAGCGAGCGATATACGAGTATGTCCGCATCGAGAAAAATCGTCGTCTCGAATGGCGACATCGCGTACATGTCGAGTTTGGCGTCGAAATAAGTCCAGCGGGAAAAGTCCCACGGAATGACGTAGTCGAACATGCCTTCGAAAAGCGCAGGATCGAAATTCGTCACTACGGCCAGCGGAAGATCCGGATCACGCAGACGAATTGAACGGGCCAGCGCCACCGCCATCGTTGCGAGCTCTTTCTGGCCGTGCACGATCGTCAAAACTCCAGCACCCGGCGGATACGATCGATTTGACAGATTTTCCATTGTGCAATTTACGAAGCACAACTATTTGTAACAACTCAGGCCTAAATCAGTATTTCCCGCGAAACGCGCTATTCCTTCCCCCTTCGGGGGGAAGGAATAGCGCGTTTCGCGTTGGAAAATGGATGGCCTGAGTTGTTACAGATTTTCAACGTCGCATGTTCGGTGAACTGCGAACGAAGGGCGGACGCTTCAACTGCGTCACAGCAAATCCGCGTGATGTTTCTGCGCCACATCCGGATGCGAGCGCAGGCGGCTCTTGAGGTGATTGCGACCCACTTCGCGGAAAAGCGGATTCATCGGGTCGCGCTCCACACCACGGCTGCCGGCCGCAAGCGTGGGCGGCAGATCCAGCAGCGGCACCGTCGCATCCAGGCGCGCTGCGAAGAAGAACGGCACCGAGATTCGATCTGTCCCCGCCGGCGGCGTCACGACGCGGTGCATCGTCGCGCGCAGATAGCCATCCGACGCCATCTCGAGCACCTCACCGATGTTCACGACGAACGTGCCGCGAATCGGCGGAGCGGAGATCCAGTTGCCGTCCAGCTCAACTTCCAGCCCGGACTGCACATCCTGCAGCAGCACGGTCAGAAAGCCGCTGTCCTTGTGCGCACCAACGCCCTGCTCGCTCTCGGTGGAGTCGCGGCCGGGATAGCGCACGATCTTCATCAGGCGATGCGGCTCGGGTGTGTAGATCTGCTCGAATGCATTCTCCGGCTGGCCGAGCGCCAGCGCGAACGCGCGCAGCAGTCGCTTCGCCAAATCAATCACAGCTTCCTGGTAGCGCAGCACCGCTTCGCGCATTTCCGGCAGCGCCTCCGGCCACTGATTCGGTCCCTGCAGACGCTTGTACGGCGGCAGGTCGGGCGTGTGCGGCAGCGCCTCGCGCTCAGCGCCGATGTCGATCTGCTCGCGCCAGTCGCGCTGTCCGCGCGTGATTTCCATGCCCACACGCGTGTACCCACGGAAGTGCGGCGAGTGAATCATCTCGATCTTCAACTTCTCTTCGTCAGGCAACAGGAAGAAACGCCGCGCCAGCGCCAGCATCTCGTCGATCGACGCCTGCGGAATGCCGTGTCCGCTCACGTAGAAGAATCCCACTTCATGCGCCGTGCGGCGCAGCTCTTCAAGAAAAGCTTCGCGCTGCGCAGGATCGCCCTGCAGCTTCGAGATATCGAGCACCGGCAGCGCCGTGATCTGCTGTGATGTCATGGTGCCGGCACTATACGCTACGAAGCACGATTGCCGGCTGCTGGGGTGCATCCGCCAAAAGAGGCGAATGCATTTCTCACGCGAAGCCGCGAAGAACGCGAAGAGGTCTGAATTCCATCGCCGAAGAAAATTCCTCTAGCGAAGGCACGAACAAGCCATAACAAACTCTTTTCTTCGCGTTCTTCGCGTTCTTCACGTTCTTCGCGGCTTCGCGGCTTCGCGGCTTCGCGTGAGACGAATCGGCTGTCGAAATTCACCCCAAACGGCGGATGCACCTACGCCGCCTCCTCCCATTCCTTCATGCGCTGCGCCAGCTCACCCTCCAGCTGCTTGAATCGTCCCCCAAGCTCGCGCACTTTGTCAGGAGTCTGCATCTGCTCTCCGAGCGTCTTCAGCTCAGCTTCGATCTGTGCAATGCGCATTTCGATCTCGACCACCCGCTGCTTCTGTTTCTGCTGCGCATTCTTGGACGCGACGTCCTTAGACGCGACGTCCTTGGACGCGACGTCGCTCTTTTCTGACGGCTTTTCGGCCTTCGGCGCAGGCGGCGCCGCAGCAACCGGCTTCGGCGTCGATGCAGGCTTGTCGCGCCTGCGCGTCGCATACTCGTCATACGTGCCGCGATACACGCGCAGCTTCCCATCTTCGATTGTCCAGATCTGCTGCGCCAGTTTGCGAATCAGGTAGCGATCGTGCGACACGAGCAGCACGGTGCCTTCGAAACTCGCCAGCACGCCCTCAAGCACCTCCTGTGTTGCCAGGTCCAGATGATTCGTCGGCTCGTCGAGCACGAGAAAATTCGCACCCTGCAGCTGCAGGATCGCCAGCGCCAGGCGCGCACGTTCGCCGCCGCTCAGTCCACCGACGGGCTTGAGCAGATCGTCGTCGGTGTAGAGGAACTGCGCCATGTAGTAACGCAGATCGCCTTCACTCATGCGCTTTCCGAGCTGCTCGGCATGCCGCAGCAGTTCGTCCTGGATCGTCGACTTCATGTCAAGCTCATCATGCGCCTGCGCGAAATATCCGATCCGCAGGCTGACTCCCGCCTCGACGATGCCCGACAACGGCGGCAACTGCATTTCGGGGTGCAGGCCGAGGTCAATGCGTTCATCATGCAGCGTGCGGCCGGCCAGCGCAGTTTTCAGGAACGTGGTCTTGCCGCTGCCGTTCGGGCCGATCAGCGCCGCCCGCTCACGCCAGCGCAGCTCGAGATCCTCGCATGCGAACAGCGGCCGCGCATTCGGATAACCCACCACCAGGTCCTTCGTGCGCAGCACAATCTCGCCGCTCCGCTTCGCCGGCTCGAGGCTCAGGCTCAGCCGCGGCGCTCGCTGGGGCGGGCGCAGACGCGCCGTGCGCTTGATCGCATCTTCCACCGAGAACATGCTTGGCACGCCGCCGTCAGCGTTCAACCGCACCGCAATTTCCGCCCACGGCTCGTTCAGCAAAACTTCCACGCCGAATTTTTCAATAACAACGACGTCGGTCGTCAGTCGACGCAGCTTGCCCTTCGCCCACGTCGGCTCTTCGTCGGTCCACCCAGCCTTGATGCGGTCGAAGTCGCGCTTGATCAGACGCGCGTCGTTTTCGAGCCGTGACTTCTCAGCATTGAACAGCGCCAGCCGCCGCTCGAAACGCTCCTCACGCTGCGTGAGATATGCCGAGTAATTGCCGCGATACACATCGACGTCGGTCCGGCTCATCTCCCAGATGCGATTGATCACGCGGTCAAGAAAAAGTCGGTCGTGGCTGCAGACGATCAACGCGCCCTTCCACGCATCGAGCGTCTCCTCCAGCCACTCGATTGCCTCGACGTCGAGATGGTTGGTCGGCTCGTCGAGGATCAGCAGATCCGGCTGCAGGAGCAGAAGCTTGGCCAGCAGCGCGCGCGTCTTCTGGCCGCCACTCAGCTGCCCAACCGGCGCACGCCACGTGCGGCGACGGTCGCTGTCTCGCTCGGCAAACCCGAGGCCGTCAAGCGTCTGTCGGATCCGCACTTCGTAGTCGTAGCCGCCGGCATGCTCAAAACGATGCTGCAGATCGCCGTATTCGTCCATCACCGAAAAGTCGGTCAGCATGAGCTCTTCGAGTTCGCGCATGCGCGCCTCGATGGCGTGCAGCGATTCGAAGACGGAGTACATCTCTTCGAGCACTGTGCGCTCACCCGCACCAAATGCGTCGACTGCCTCCTGCGGCAGATAACCAACGGTGCGGCCGCGCGCAACATGCATTTCGCCGCGCGTCGGCGTCTCCTGCCCGGCCAGGATGCGCAGCATCGTGGTCTTGCCCACACCGTTCGGGCCGATTAATCCGATCTTGGCATCGTCGGCGACGTTCACCGAAATGCCGGCAAATACGTCGACGAATGCGTAGCTTTGTGCGAGGGAGTTTGCTGTGAGGAGGGACATGTTAAAAGTGGATAGTGATAGTGGATAGTGATAGTGGATAGTGATAGTGGATAGTGATAGTGATGGTGATGGTGATAGTGGATAGTGGTGAAAATCCACTATCCACTATCTACTCTCTACTATCACTCTCTACTATCACTCTCTCCAGCGCCTCCTCGATTTCATCTTCATCGTGCACGGCGTCGCCTTCGCTCCACAGTTCACGAAATTCTTCGCTGCCCGCCAGCAATTCCTGGACGCTGCCCTGCGCAACGATGCGCCCATCCTTCATCACCAGAATACGATCGGCACGTGAGAGCGCCGCGTGCCGATGGCTGATCGCCAGAACAGTCACTTCCGGCATCTCCGACAAACGCGTCCACAGCGTGCGCTCGGTCTCGACGTCGAGCGCGCTCGACAGGTCGTCGACGACGAGCAGCTCAGGCGTGCGCGCGAACATGCGCGCCGCCGCGCTGCGCTGAATTTGCCCGCCCGACAAGCGCACACCCTTCGGACCGACCATCGTCTCCAGTCCTTCGCTCAGCACCTGCAGATCCGCATCCATTACCGCAAGATGCATGGCGCGCTGCAGATCGACGTGCTCTTCGGACATACCGAGCAGCAGGTTATCACGCAGCGACTCACTGAACAGCCGCGGCACCTGCGCCGTGTACGCCACGCGCGGCGGCGTCATGAACTCGCCCAGGTCGCTCACAGGCACGCCGTTCCACGCCACCTCGCCGCCGTCGCGCGGCAGCAGGCCGAGCATCACGCGCGCCAGCGTCGTCTTGCCGCTGCCGATGCGACCGGTCACCACCACGAACTCGCCACGCCGCAGCGTGAAGCTCACGTCGTGCACGCCCTGCTCGACGACTTCGTGCAGTGGCGTGCGGTGGCGATACTGCAGCCCGCGCACAGTCAGCATCTGCAGACGATCTACGTCGCTCTTCTCAGCGAACACCAGTGGGGGATCGTCACCTTTCTCGTACACCGGCGACGGCGCCACGAGCGCCCTCGGCGGCGCGCCAGGCATCAGATTCAACAGACGACGCACGCCGACGCCGGCTTGTTTGTAACGCGCCACGAGAAATCCGAGGAACCCCGTCATCTCGCCGATCCCGCCCATGCTCCACGCAAACAACGCGAAGTCGCCGACGGTGAACTGCCCGCTCTGCAATGCCGCAGCACTCGCCAACAGCATCGATCCTGTGCCGATCGCACCAGCGTTAATGAAGATCGATTCGAGCAGCTCATTGAACAAGCGATCAATCAGGCCAGCGTCACGCCGCTTCTCATTCAATGTACGAAAATGCTCGACCATGCGTTCTTCCGCACCAGCGATCTTGATCGCCTGCGCCGCACCGAACGTCTCAGCGATAAAGCCGCTTACTTTGCCACTCGTCTCACGGTATATGTTGCGATAGCGCTCCAGCCGGCTCGTAGCAAAATTTGACACCGCCAGCACAAAGACCATTGGCACGAGCACGACCACGGTAACGCGCGGATTGATCGACAACATCACCACCAGGCTGATGATTGTCTGGAACGCCACACCGACCACGTCGTTGAACCACAACCCGAAAATCGGGATCTCGAGTGCGTCTTCACGCAACCGATTCACCGCCTGTCCCGGCGACTCAGGAATCGCACGCGCACCGGGCAGTTTCAAAATGTACGAAAGAACATTTTTTTGAATCATCACACGCGACATTTCCTGGAACGGACGATTCGTGTGCGGTAGTCCGTATAGGCCGACCGTGCGCGCCAGGATCGTGAACAGCATGCCCAGCAGCAGCATCGGCAGCGTGAAACGCGCGGTCTCAGGACCGGACATCAAGTTAAAGAACTCACGCCCGATCAGTCCAGGCAGCCACCAGCCCGCGTACAACGTCAGCAGTGCAATCAGGTTCAGCAACCAGATTCGCTTGCGGTAGCGAATCAGAGAAAAAATTGCTTGATAAGTTTTCATCGGTTTAATTTCAAGTAACTACTCAGGCCAGATACGAATCTACCAACCCGCCTGTGCTCGCAGCAGCCGGCTGAAGCGCGATCTTTCGTCATGCATGAGCGTTTCTCGCTCACCCTGCTCGACCACGCCGCCGCGCTCGAGAATCAAAATCTGATCGGCGCGCTGCACTGTACTCAACCGATGCGCGATGATCAATGCGCTGCGTGTGCGGTCACCGAGCAGTCTGTCGATCGCATGCTCGATGCGCCGTTCGGTCGCCGGATCAAGCCTCGATGATGCCTCATCGAGAATCACCAGGCCCGGGTTGCGCAGGAACACGCGTGCGAACGCCAGCAGCTGCGCTTCGCCGGCAGACAATCCCTTGCCGCCGCTCTCGAGCTCACTGTCCAGTCCATTCGGCTGCCGCGCGAACCATTCGCCGAGTTCGAGGTCGTCGATCACTTCGCGCACACGCACGTCCGGAATCGATGCATCGAACAGCGTCAGGTTCTGCCGCACCGTGCCGCGAAAAATCTGCACGTCCTGCGTCACCATGCCCACACGCTGCGGAAGCTCGGTGATTGGCAGATCGCGAATATCAACCGTATGGCCGTCGGGCGTCGACAATCGCACAGCGCCGTTCGTCACGTCGTACAGCCGAAAGATCAGCCGCGCCAGCGTCGTCTTTCCACTGCCAGTGCGCCCAAGCACGCCGATCACCCGGCCAGGCGCCAGGTCGAAGTCGACGTTGCGCAGCACCGGGTCGTTTGCAGCGTAGCCGAACGTGACGTCGTCGAAGTGCAGGCGCAGCGGCTGCCCGGCTGCCAGATGTGCCGTGCCAGCCGATTGAATGCGGCTCTGGCGCGACAGCAGCTCGCGGAGCCGCGCGATGCTGGCCGCCGATTTCTGAAAATGTTCGAGCTGCATCGTCAAGTGACGCATCGGCTCGAACAGCACGTCGTTGTAATACACCAGCAGAAACGCTGTGCCAAGTGTGGCTGCGCCGGACCAGACCAGCAGCGCGCCAGAAACCAGCGACAGCGCAAAGCCGACACCGTGCGCGATACCGAACGTCATCCACACATACACACCGTTCACACCAGCATTGGTTTCGGTGCGCGTCATCTTGCGCCCGAATTCATACAACCGCTTGATCACATACGGGCCAGCGCCGCTCGATCGCAGATCTTCAGTTCCACCCAGCCGCTCTTCGAGAAAGCCGAACAAATCCGAATGCGCATCGCGCGATGCCTTGAAGAACGGCTCCGCCCGCGCACTAAAGTAACGCAGGCCGTACATCGTCGCAGCACAGAACACGAAATACACTGCGCCGATGCGCCAGTCTTCCAGGGTTAGTGCGACCAGCACGCCGATCAGCAGCACGGCATTGCCGAAGATGCGCACCACCAGCTGCGAGAAGAAAACTGCCAGGTCCATCACATCACCGTCGATGCGCTCAATCATGTCACCCGGCGTCTTGTCATTGTGAAAGGTCATGTCCAGACGCAGCGCATGCAGCGCCAGGTCGGCGCGCAAATTGTTCGTCGCCGTCCAGCCGACCGACTCGCTCAGATAAATCGTGATCACCGACAACGCCTGCGTGATCAACGCAAATCCAAGAAATGTGCCGCCGGCAAGATACAACGTATCGAGCGGTGCACCGCTCTGCGCCTGATCGATGAAGTGACGCACGATCTGCGGATTGACCACACGCAATCCGATGCCGATCAACAAAAGCACCATCAGTGTGATCGCACGCGGCAACTGCGGCCGCAAATATTTGGCAAACAGCTGCCAATAGTCCTTAAGAGGAATGTTCATGAGTAATGTAGTCGAGATCCCTCGCATCACCTCAGCGCGCGCCAATACCCGCTGAGGCGATTCGAAAATTTAGCCAACGCTGGCCGAAGCGATGTTCCTCGAGTAAGTCGTCTCGAGATGCGTCGTTCGATAGCCGCACCATTCGTACACGCGATACGACCCGGACAGATTTTGTGAATCGGTGCCGAGATACGTCTCTGTGAATCCCATGTCGCGAAACATGTGCATGCTCGCACACAACGCCGCGCGCGCCAGGCCCATGCGGCGGAACTCCCTCTGTGTCGTAATGCTTTCTGTGTAGCCACGCAGCCGGCCGAAACGCTCGTTCTCTTTCTGATCAAAGAAATTCAACACCTGCGCAGCGATGCGGTCGGATTCGATATGCCAGATCACGCGCCAGAGTTCAGGCTGAAACATGCGCCGCTGCAGCCAGGCCTGATAGTCCTCCTCCGTGCCCGAAGCATGTCCCCAATGATCTTCGAAGCCGCGATCGTCCGCCTCCCAGATCATCCGATAGTTCGCTGCGGTTGCTGCGCGAAATTCGAACCCAGCCGGCAGCGGCGCATCAGGAATCGGTTCGACGAGATCCCGGCGCATGTAACGTTCATAGCGCAGTGGCTCGTATCCAGCAGCACGCACAATCGCATGTGCTGCCGTCTGCGGCTGCTGCAAAACAACGGTACGTACTGAACCGTTCGCAGGCGGCGCAAGTACAGCATTGAATTCGACGCTGCGCCTCTCGAGCCAGCGCAACATCGCACGCCCGATGCCGCGCCCGCGCCATGCCGGATGCACGCGCGCAGCCAGATCAAATCGACGCACGCCGTCGCTGCGTTCATGCCACCTCATTTGTCCGAAGGCAATCATCACCCCATCCACTTCGGCAAACAATGCATCTCGCTGCACATTAAAACGACTCGAACTCTCGTACGCTCTGCGCAGATCCGCAGCCTCGACGACGTGTTCCACACCGTCAACTTCGTCCGACATCGCGATGATCGCCGCCATCACTCCGTAGTCCTCCAGCCCGCAGAAAGCACGAAAAACCAGCCCGGCAATCGCCGGCGCATCCTGGATTGGAATCACTTGTCGACTCATATTTTCACTGATATCTCATCCCTATTGCACAGTTGGGAGTGCGCAAAGCCCAATTGGTATCCGCGAAACACGCCATCGCC
>CAXNFZ010000091.1:0-10022 GCA_964201495.1 Chloroflexota bacterium
GTTCTTCGCGTGAGATATATATTCGCCCCTTTTGGCGAATGCACCCCGTGAAGTGTTGTTCCGTAACTACTCAGGCCATCCATTTTCCTACGCGAAACGCGCTATTCCTTCCCCCTTCGGGGGAAGGAATAGCGCGTTTCGCGTTGGAAAATGGATGGCCTGAGTAGTTACGGAACAACACTTCACGGGGTGCATTCGCCAAAAGGGGCGAATATATATCTCACGCGAAGAACGCGAAGAACGCGAAGAACACAAAGATGTCTGAATTCCGTCGCCGAAGAAACTTTCTCAAGCGAAGGCACGGAAAAGCCATCACAAGCTTTTTCCTTCGCGTTCTTCGCGCCTTCGCGTGAGACAACTCTGCTGTCGAAATTCGCCCCTTTTGGCGAATGCACCTCACTTCGCCGGATGCGCTCGTCACGAGAACAACGCAGTCGTACAGTGCGCAAGCACCTAGTTGTAGCGGTTGTCGAACCGCAGCCCATGACCGCGCACGGTCACGATGTACTCGTGGTCGGGGTCACGTTCGGCCAGCCGATCACGCAAACGTCGCACCAGCGCATCGATCGCCTGCTCGCTCACACCGAAGGCGTTCTCACCTTCCCAGACTTTTTCCACGATGTCATGGCGCGACACAAGCGCACTCTTTGCGTCGATCAGCAATTCCAGCAGCCGATACTGCTGCACACTCAGCGGCGGATCCAGCTCCTGCTCAGCCAGATATACCCGCCGACTTTCTTTGTCCAGGCGAATGCCGCGCACAACCGGGCGCAGTGCACGGCTAATCGGTCGCGCACTCAACGGTGCAGTAGCGTCGCTTCCCACGAACGCAATTTTCACGCACAGCGCAATCTGAATTTCATCACCGTCCTGCAAACGCTGCGGGTCCTTTACTTCACGGCCGTTCAAAAATGTGCCGTTCTTACTGTCCAAATCCGACAGCATGAACCCCTCAGGCGTGCGCTCGATCTTGGCATGCCGACGACTCACCTGGCGCTCCGGCAACAGCAGATCCGCCAGTCCCATCTCACGGCCAATAATGACGACGTCAGAGTCCACCAGCCAGCGCTGCCCGGCCAGCTGTCCGTTTTCGATGATTAACATCGGTGAATCCTGCATCGGCGAATTGTAATCGGCCACCTCTCACCCGGGCGCATCGGGCGCATAGGCGCATCGGGCGCATCCGCCAAAAGGGACGAATTTCGACAGCAGAGTTGTCTCACGCGAAGGCGCGAAGAACGCGAAGGAAAAAGCTTGTGATAGCTTTTCCGTGCCTTCGCTTGAGAAAGTTTCTTCGGCGACGGAATTCAGACCTCTTTGCGTTCTTCGCGTTCTTCGCGTTCTTCGCGTTCTTCGCGTTCTTCGCGTTCTTCGCGTTCTTCGCGTGAGAGACATGTTCGCCCCTTTTGGCAAATGCACCCCCGCACTGGCCCCGCACCCCCGCACTCTTTCAGAAATTTTCACCACTACAATTCCACGGCCATGCTTTCGCCCGGCACAATGCTCCGCAACCGCTATCGCATCGATGCACCGATTGGCCACGGCGGCATGGGCTCCGTTTACCTCGCTGAGGACGTGCGTCTCGAAGGACGCAAATGCGCCATCAAAGGTGTGCGGTTTGACTCAACGTTGCAGCCCAGCGTCATCGCCGAATTGCAGCGCCAGTTCAGCCGCGAGGCAGGCGTCCTCGCCCGCCTCGATCACCCCAACCTCCCCAAGGTCTCGGATTACTTCTCCGAGGATGGCTGGGATTTTCTCGTGATGGACTACGTCTCCGGCCCGAATCTGAAGGAGATCATGGATGATGCGCGTCGCAATGGCCACTTCCTCTCTGAATTCGAAGTGCTCGGCTGGGCGCGCCAGCTGTGCGATGCGCTCGAATACATGCATTCGCAGCCTCACCCAGTGCTGCACCGCGACATCAAGCCCAGCAATATCAAACTGGCTCCCAGCGGCCTGATCAAGCTGGTCGACTTCGGTCTGGTCAAACTGCTCTCCGACGACGGAGCACAGACCGTCACGATTCTGCAGGGACGCGGCACTGCCGCCTACACTCCTCTCGAACAGTACGGCGAAGACGACTCGCATACGGACGGCCGTTCGGACCTGTACGCACTCGGCGCCACGCTTTTTCACCTGCTCACCAACACCACACCCCCCGAAGCCAAGCAGCGCTTCCTTCGCCCGGACGCGCTTCGACGCCCGACTGCCATCAACTCCCAAATCGGATCCGTCGTCGAACAAGCCATCCTCGACGCCATGGCGATGCATCCTGACGATCGCCCGGCTACCGTCGCTGAATTCCGCACTCAGCTCTTCAATGGCGTCCCCGATCTGCCTACGACCGAGGCGCCACTTACACAGGAACACCCGCGCGTCGCTCTGTTGCGCCACAACGCCGTCTGGCTCGCCGCCGCCGCCGTTGCTGTTGCCGCCGGCCTGTTCGTGACATTGACCGCTCCGTAACGCTCCGGCAAGCAACCGTCAGCCACTCATCCGTTTTCCGTCGTCGTCCACTCACTTCGGCGCTCTACAATTTTTTTGTTCGAATCACTCATTCGGAGAAAATCATGCACACAATCAATCGTTCATCCCGCCTCAGCGCCGGCCTGGCGACGCTCATCATCTGCGGCTCGCTGACCGCCTGCGGCGCCGCAGCGCCGCGCTCAGATCAGATGAGCTCGGCCGCACCTGCCGTCGCTCCAATGGCTGCAGCACCTGCAGCAGAACGCAGCGCCTCCGACGCGGCCGACATTCCTGAACGAATGATCGTCCGCAACGCCGACCTCACGCTCATCGTCGACGACGTCGAGGCGCAGATGAGTTCGATTTCCTCCATCGCGAAGAAGCACGACGGTTTCGTCGTGTCTTCCAACATCGATCGCAACGTCGGCGATATCCGCGGCAATGTCTCACTGCGCGTCCGCAGTGACAAACTCGATCAGGCGCTGGCCGACCTGCGCGCACTCGCCATCGAAGTGCGCTCCGAGTCAAGCTCGGGTCAGGACGTCACCGGCGAATTCGTCGATCTGCAGGCGCAGCTCACCAATCTTGAAACAGCTGAAAAACAGCTGCAGAAGATCATGGAGGAAGCATCGAAGACCGAGGACGTGCTCAACGTGTTCAATCAGCTCACGCAGATCCGCGGACAAATCGAGCAGATCAAGGGCCGCATGCAGTACCTCTCCGAATCGGCCGCACTTTCCATGATCAATGTTCAGCTCATTTCGGACGCAGCATCACAGCCGGTCGAACCACCCATCTGGCGCCCACTCGGCACCGCGAAGACCGCGCTCGATGCGCTCGTGAATTCACTCAAGGATCTCGCCGATTTCCTGATCTATTTCGTCATCGCAATCCTGCCGGTTCTGCTGCTCGTCGGCCTGCCGATCTTCATCGTGATTCGGCTGATCAGCCGCATCTCGCGCAAATCCAAACTCGAGGGCGTCAAGGTCGATCAAACCAATCTGGCGGACAAGAATTCGAATCAGAAAAAAGAGGAGTCGCCGCCTGCGAACCAATCGTAAGGCGCACCTGATTTCGTAACGACTCAGGTTTGTCGATTTCGAACGCAAAACACCGAACGCTCTCTCACTCCCACCTTCCGTCTGATCGGAGGGCTGGCAGTGAGAGAGCGCACAACACAAAATCTGCAAGCCTGAATCTGAGTTCGTCGTCGATCCTCCGCATCACGCCATCCTGCGCACGCGCGTGAGAATCTCCCGGAGCCACTCACTATGCTTACTTCCTCACCGCAGATGAACCGCATCCTGACCGCCGCACTGCACGCCGCCGATCCACGCATGGCCATCCGCCGCCATGTGCAGCGCCAGGGCAACGCGCTGCTGATCGACGACATCCGCATCCCACTTGGCCGCGATGTGCGCGTGATTGCCGCCGGCAAAGCCGCCGCACCGATGGCGGCCGAACTGCTAACCCTGCTGCATGGCCGCAGCATTTCCGGCGTCGTCGTCACCAAACATGGACATGTCTCCGCAGACTGTGCTCCACTCATGGTCATCGAAGCCGGCCACCCGGTGCCCGACGACGGCAGTCTGCGCGGCGGCGCTGCTGTCTCCGCAGCCATCTCCGATGCCGAGCCAGACACGCTCATCATCGCCTGCATCTCCGGCGGCGCCAGCGCCCTGCTCGTCACACCCGAGCCGGGTATCTCACTGCGCACGATCCAGGCCGTCAACGACGCACTGCTGCGCAGCGGCGCGGACATCACCGAGATGAATGCCGTCCGCTCGCGAATCGACCGTCTCAAGGCAGGCGGCCTGGCGCGTCGTGCCGCACCAGCGCACGTCGTCGGCCTGATCCTCTCCGATGTCATCGGTGATCCGCTCGACGTCATCGCCTCCGGCTTGACAAACGATCCACGCGCTCACAACGTACTCGTGGGCAACAACCCGCAGGCATGCGAGGCAGCGCGCTGCGAATCCGCCGCACTCGGACTCGACGCACGCATCGTCACCACCACGCTGCGCGGCGAAGCACGCGAAATCGGCGCCGCCATCGCGCGTGACATCGCCGCAGCCCCGCCCGGCACTGCGCTGATCTATGGTGGTGAAACCACCGTCACGCTGCAAGGGTCCGGAAAAGGCGGCCGCAATCAGGAGCTGGCGCTCGCCGCCGCCACAACGCTCGCTGAGCTTCACGCCCCACCCGGCTGCATCATCGCCTCACTCGGCACAGATGGCACCGACGGCCCGACAGATGCCGCAGGCGCCGCCGCTTATCTCCACACCACCGCCCGTGCGCGCGCGCTCAGCCTCGATCCAGCCGACTTCCTCGCCCGGAACGACAGCTACACATTTTTCAACAACCTCGGCGATCTCATCCACACCGGCCCTACAGGCACCAACGTCGCCGACGTTGTCGTAGCACTGCATCTGCCGCCGGTCAGCTGAAAATACTTGCGCTGGGAGTGCGCAAAGCCCAATTGGTATCCGCGAAACACGCCATCGCGCTTGCCTCACTGCAATTCCGCGCTACTATCTTCTGCATGTCGATCACCATCGCCGATATTCACGCTGCGCAACGCGTGCTGCAAGGTGTAATCCTGCCCACACCCATCCTCGCCGACGACGGCTTGTCCCGCGAGATCGGCGCCCGTGCATTCGTAAAAGCAGAGAATCTGCAGCGCGGCGGATCATTTAAGGTGCGCGGCGCATACAACAAACTCTCTCATCTCAGCGAAGAAGAGAAGCGACGCGGTGTGATCGCACATTCAGCCGGCAACCACGCCCAGGGCGTCGCCTTTGCCGCGCGCGCCTACGGCGTCGTCGCGACGATCGTCATGCCGGAGAACGCCCCGCTGACCAAGGTCGTCAACACGCGCGCGCTCGGCGCCGAAGTCGTGCTCAGCGGCGCAACGTTCGACGAAGCCGGCATGACCGCACGCGAACTGCAGGAGCAGCGCGGACTGACCTTCGTGCACGCCTTCAACGATCCGCTCATCGTCGCTGGCCAGGGCACGCTCGGGCTCGAAATCATGATGGCGCTGCCAGACGTGTCGCTGCTCGTGGTTCCGATCGGCGGCGGCGGGCTGATCTCAGGCATCGCCACCGCAGCCAGGGCGATGAATCCATCGATCCGCATCATCGGCGTGCAAGCCGCCGGCTGCGCTTCCGTGCGGCCATCGCTCGCCGCCGGTCAGCCGGTGGCGCTGCCGCGCGCGCAGACGATCGCCGATGGCATCGCAGTCAAACGCCCCGGCGACATTACGCTGCCGATGATTCAAGCGCTCGTCGACGACGTAGTCGAAGTCAGTGAAGACGAAATCGCTCGCGGGATTTCACATTGCGTGCAGGGCGCGCACCTCGTCGTCGAAGGCGCCGGCGCCGCAGGCATCGCCGCTCTGCTGGCTGGCAAAGTACATGTCGAACCCAACGATGTCGTTTGTGCGCCACTCTGCGGCGGCAACATCGATGGCAATCTGCTCGCACGCGTCATCGAGCAGGTGCTCGTTCGCCAGGGACGCTATGTGCTGCTCAAGATGTCCGTCGCCGACCGCCCCGGAAATCTCGCCAAGCTGATCGAACGCGTCGCCGCTGCCGGCGCCAATGTCATCGACGTCTACCATCGCCGCGCCATCTGGCTCGCCCCACTCGGTCGCGTCGGCATCGAGCTCGTGCTCGAAGTCCGCGATGAAGCCCACGGCCAGGACGTCATTGCCGCACTCACTGCCTCCGGTTATCAGGTCGAGCGAGAGGGGCATGCGTGGCCGGAGTAAGCCTTCGGATTTCAGATTTCAGATTTCGTAACTACTCAGGCCTGAATCAGTATTTCCCGCGAAACGCGCTATTCCTTCCCCCTTCGGGGGAAGGAATAGCGCGTTTCGCGTTGGAAAAATGGATGGCCTGAGTAGTTACAAAATCTGAAATTTACTCCAGCATCTCCCACACCCGCTCACTTGAAATCACCCGACTGCGCTGCACTGCCCTGCGCGCACGCAGCATGCGCGGCAGGCCCAGAAGTCCGGCGAGCTGGCCCCGCAGTCGGTTGCGCGCCGCCTGTCCGCGCCACGCCCGCAGCGCGTCACGCGTAATACGCAGCTGCGTTGCCACAATCACTCCGAAGCGCGCCCGCAGAATTTCGCCCGGCACATCCTTCGCCAGCAGCCAAAGAAAATTGCGGCCGTCGTAGTAGCTGTTCAAAATGCCGCCGCCGGTCGCACTCACTTTGTGATACACGATCGCATCGTGCGCGAACGCGCACCGATACCCTGCCAATTGCGCACGCCACGCAAGATCGACATCCTCGCAGGAGAATTCGAAATCTTCATCCAGCAATCCCACTGCATCGAGCATGCTGCGCCGATATACCGACGCAGCACCACATGCGCCGAAGACGTACTCCTGATCGAAACGTCCGTCATCTTCCTGCCACACGCCGCGATTGCCCGGCATGCCGGCGGAAGAATACGAATCACCGGCGCTGTGCAGCCGATCTCGCCGATCAAACAGGCGCAGCTTGCTTGCCACAAACCCCGCATCCGGATGCGCATCGAAACATGCCGCCACCCGCTCGAGCCAGTGCGCATCCGCTTCGGTGTCGTTGTTCAGCAACGCAATCGCGTCGCCACTCGATGCACGAATCCCCGCATTACATGCGCCCGCAAAGCGGCGATTCACCGGCAGCGCAATCACTCGCACCTCCGGGAAATCGCGTGCGATGAGCGCCAGTGACTCATCAGCCGACGCGTTATCGACCAGCAGCACTTCATGCGGCGGCAGTGTCTGTATGCGCAAAGCCTGCAGGCACACCGGCAAATGATGCGCACCATTCCAATTCGGGATGACGATCGAAATCTTCATAGTCTTTCAGTGCAACTGCTCAGTCCACCATCGAGTTCCCCCGAGTTCCCCCGAATATCGATGCCCGTTCGCAGGGGGTGCATTCGCCCAAAGGGGTGAATATATCTCTCACGCGAAGAACGCGAAGAACGCGAAGAACGCAAAGAACGCAAAGAGGTCTGAATTCCGCCGCCGAAGAAACTTTCTCAAGCGAAGACACGGAAAAGCCATCGCAAGCTTTTTCCTTCGCGTTCTTCGCGCCTTCGCGTGAGACAAATCGGCTGTCGAAATTCGCCCCTTTTGGCGGATGCACCCTTCGCAGGCAAGCCGCCGACATACAGGATAATACCGTCCGTTTGGACACCGATTCCGCCGCTCCTGCCCTCGAATGGGTCGACCCAGACTCCCTCGAAGCCCAGGACGACCAGACCCTTGCCCAGCGCGCACGCAACGAACGTGACGCATTCGGGGTGCTGTACCAGCGACACGTTACGGCCATCTATCGCTACGTCTACTACCGCGTCGGATCTGCGGCAGATGCAGAAGACCTCACGGCCAAGGCCTTCACACGCGCACTCAAACACGTGCACAACTACAACGATCGCGGCCTGCCCTTCACCGCATGGTTGTATCGCATCGCTCACAACGTCGTCGCCAATTACCATCGCGACAACAGCCGCCACCCGTCCGTGCCGTTCGACGACGTCGACGCCCACCACGGCGAACACCAGGACGCCGATCACGATATCGATGCCGAGCGTGATCGGCAACGGCTGATGCGCGCCATTCGCAAACTGCCCGAGGAGCGCCAGCATCTGATCGTGCTCAAATTCGTCGAACAGAAACAAAACAGCGAAATCGGAGAAATCATAAATCGCAGCGAAGGTGCCGTGAAGTCGTTGTACCACCGCACACTGCAGCAGCTGCGCGAAGTACTCGACGCCGATGACGCTGCAAACCGTACTCCGCGCATCTCACCAACTCAGCAATCTGATGATCCCGCTCCTCGAAGCGCGACAGCGCACACTTCGAAGGGCAGCCCGATGACGTAATCCCGGCGTATTGCACAGCGCTGAGATGCTTTCACACTTCATGAGCAAACTCACCCCCGAAGACGTCGACTGGCTCGAACAACGCCTCCGCCGCGCCGTGCATCCCGAGGATGTGCGGCCAGACCCCTTGTTCGTCTCTCGCGCACGCGACGATTTGATGCGCGCTGAAATCAGCACGCCGCGCCCGTCACGCACCGTGCTCGTCGCCGTCGCATTTGCATTCAGTGCACTCGCCGCCGCAATTCTTTTGCTGATGCGACGGCGCTCACGATGAACACGACGTTCTTCGCCTTCACGCTTGGATTCGCCGCACTGATTACTGTGCTGTTGCTGATCCGACTGCGCAACATCGAGCGCACTGCAGACGATCTCGCCGTCGAATTGTTGCACCTGCGACAGCAGCTCACACAATCAATCGCCTCACGTGATGAAGCCCAGGCGCAGCGTGAGGCGCTCTTCGATGTCACGTCGGATCCTGCTGTGTTCATCGATAACGAACATCGCGTCACCGCACTCAACGCCGCAGCACACACGCTCGGCGTCTTCGAAATCGGACGCAGCCTGATCGAAAGCACACGCTCCTTCGAAATCGACCTGCTGGCTGAAGAAACCTTCGCTGACAGCCTCGACCTGCCGCGCGATTTCCTGCTGGGATCCCGCCTGTTTCGCGGGCGCGCCGCCCTGCTCGGCGGCAATATCGGCGCTGTAATCGTGCTCCACGACATCAGCGAACTCACGCGCCTCGGCCGTGCACGCCGCGACTTCGTCGCCAATATCGGTCACGAGCTGCGCACGCCGCTCACCGCCATCCGCCTGCTGCTGGACAGCACACGCGCCACTGCACAACGCAGCGGCATAGAACTGCCCGCTGCAATCACGCGCACACTCGACCAGATCGACGACCAGACTGCTACCCTCACGCAGATGACGCAGGAAATCTCCGACCTGGCACAAATCGAAAGCGGGCAGATGCCCATGCGCCTCGTCGACACCGTGCTGCGCGACGTGGTCGAACCTGTGCTGGTGCGACTCTCACCACAAGCCGAACACGCAGGCTTGCATCTCACCTCCGAAATCGATTCAAGTTTTCATGTGCTCGTTGATCCAGCACAGATTCAACGCGTGTTGTCGAACCTCGTGCACAACGCCGTCAAATTCACATCGAAGGGCGGCGTCACCGTCACAGCACAGCCCGAAGGCACAGACTGGGTGCGCATCAGCGTGCGTGATACCGGCGACGGTATCCCCGCTGACGAGCTGCCGCGCATTTTCGAGCGCTTTTACAAGGTCGACCGCGCGCGCGGCCGCTCTGGCACCGGCCTCGGCCTCGCCATCGCCAGGCACATCGTCGAAGCCCACGGCGGCAGGATTTGGGTCACCAGCACCCTCGGGAAGGGGACGGCGTTCTGGTTCACTGTGGCTTCTACGGACCAGAGTGACTAAATTCGTAACTACTCAGGCCAGTCAGTTTTCTGCCGCTTCCCATCGAACACAACGCGGAAAACACCGGGGACTGCATGCGCCACGTCCATGTGCGGAATTTCGGCCCGATCGCGACGGCGTAGTGCGTCGGTGAATATGCCCATGCCGCGCCCGAACCGCTGTTCCAGGCTGGGGAGGCGGCCGCCGCTCTGAGGCTGGGGGCCGCTTCCCCGCGGCGGCCCGCGCC
>CAXNFZ010000092.1:0-9884 GCA_964201495.1 Chloroflexota bacterium
AAATCGTTCGATAAAAAATTTGATCTTCATACGGCGCCAGCACTGCATTTTCGACCGTCTCAAAATCAGCAGCGGGATGATTCTGCAAATATTTCTCAACTTTCTCCACAACCGTGCCTTCGACGTCGAAGATCGACACACCTGATTCCACCCCCAGCATGAATCGGCAATTGCCGACGAAGCGATGCCACGCATTCCCGTAGATGCGATCGCCTTCGTCCGTTCGAATGTCGAGCCGCAGACCAGAATTCGCACAACGCGCCGCGAATTCCCTGCCGATGTTCGTCTTCTCCTGCGCGCCGCGCCCCATCCAAAACGGAAGCGGTCGTCCTCGATAACCGACGTCAATCGTGCGTGATTCGGCGGGCCGTGCATAACGCTGCGCACTCTCGAGCAATGTGTCGCAGATATAGCCCGTCAGAGTCGGCAACACTTTTTTAACATTTGTGTTTCGCAGATAAATTTCTTCGAAGTAACGCTGCCCCATCAGCGAATAAATCACATCGATGCCGAGACGATCGGTCAGCGCAAACCTCTGGCGACAAGAATCATATTCATCCTGAAAGAACGCGATCTTCACGCTGCGTTTGCATTTTTCAGCATAGCGACGAAATGCCATCGGCAGGATGAACGGATGCATGCCGAAGACCGAGTAATGAAAGACGACTGCAGAAAACTCGAGATCATTCAGAGCAGATGGAAAACCGTACTCAGTATTAATCTTCCAAACCTTAAATTTCGAATATCGCTCGAACGCCTCCACATGCTCCATGATGGTTGGAGCATTGGCAGAGAGCGGATGATGGTAAATCAGAAGAACTGCGTTGATGAACATGGTAAGTGCAATTAACTGGTCTGGTAACTACTCAGCGAATTCGTCTCGCCCGTGCAGGGAGGATCATCAATTTTTCCTGTTCGTTCATGCACACGAACACCAGGCCGAGACCAATGATTCCCGCAACAGCCGCCTTCACGATTTCCAATCTCAGATCCGACGCCGGGATATTCGCATTGACCACAGCAATGATCAGCGTCCCGGCTGCAAAGAGGCCGATCCTACGCCATTCGTAGTCGATCGGCGGATATCGCGCTGCATTCAGCTGATTCCATACAAACATGAACGCAGCCAATGCAAACGCACCCAGTGCCACCCCGATCCCGGCGCCGAGAACACCGAACATGCGAATCAATACGTAATTCGACAGCAACGCGACGACTGCCGCAACGGCCTGCACGACCGATGCATACGCAATTTCCTTCTTGAAATAAAGACCCGGCATGAAGAAGCTGAACGCTACCTGGAACATGTAAGACAATGCGACGAAACCCACCACGGACGCACCATCGTAGTACACATCCCGCGTGAACAAAATCATCACCGGCTTTGCCGCAAGAAAAAAAAGCAAGCTTAAGAAGCCGATGCCAAAAACGTAGTACGTGAATACACGCCCGAATATCACGCGTGCTTCCGCCGGCCGTTCCATATACGACATCAGAAAGGGATACCAGGCCACGGCGATCGCTCCAGTGATGATATTCATCACTGATCCGAAATTGAAGCCGACCGAATACACCCCGACCGCAGACAGCCCGGCCCACCATTCGAGGATGTACTTGTTGGACTGCATCAAAATAAAAAGAAACGCAAAGCTCGGCATCATCGGCAACCCCATGCGCAGCAGTTCTCCGATCATCTTCGTCCTCACCATCATCTGCACCGAACGCAATTGCATCAAATGAACGTGCGTCGAACGAACGCCAACGAATAGAAACGCAATCAAAGATACGGCGTTTCCGACAAGCTGACTGATCACGATGCCAGTGACGCCCCACTCAAGCACGATGACTGTGATCATACTCACCACGATCGAAATCAAAGCCGTGGCTGTGGTAACCCAGACATAGAGCTTCACTTGCTTTTCAAATTGCACACGCTGCATCCAGGCTGTCGCCATGATGCTCAACGCACAGCTGATGAGCGTCATCTGCACGAGCGGCACGTCTTTGACCGACAGACGCACCACATCACCGATTTGTGCAGGCATCATCCCCGCTGCAAATATCATCACGGCCGCACTAACCGCGTGCAACGCGAATACAGTCCATACCGCACTGGCCTTCGTTGTTTCATCATTGCCGTCATAGTAGATCGGCCCCATCGACGCGCTCAGTCCCAGACCAAACACCGGCTGCACCACCATGCTCAACAAGCCGAGCATTGCCAGTACGCCGTAATCCTGCGGCAAAAGACGTGCGGTATACAAAGGCGTCAACAGCAGGCTCATGAAGCGTAGAATCATCGACCCAAGTCCATAAATCAATGCATCTCTGCCCAGACCAATCATTTGTCGCTTCATGTGCTTCCGTTCGAAATTGAGTATATTTTCACTTCCAAGAATCACGATTCAGGTGCGCCTTCCTGAGTGAAATACGATCATCATGATACCGATTTCTCGTCCGATCATCGGCGAACCAGAAATTCAGGCCGTACTTCGAACGCTTGAAAGCGGTTTGCTGGTGCAGGGTCCGCGCGTCGCTGAGCTCGAGACAGCCTGGGCAGCAGTGTGTCGAACACGTCATGCCATCGCCGTCGCCAACGGCACAGCCGCACTGCATCTCGCACTGCTGGCGCACGACATCGGAAGCGGGGACGAAGTCATTACGACGCCGTTCACCTTCATTGCATCCGTCAACAGCATTCTCTTCACAGGCGCAAAACCTGTTTTCGTCGACATCCTGCCCGATTGCTTCAATATCGACGCAGCAGCGATCGAGGCGGCCATCACGCCACGCACGAAAGCGATCCTGCCAGTGCACCTTTTTGGCCTGCCTGCCCGCATGGATGTCATCAGCGCCATCGCACGAAAGCATGGACTGATCCTCATCGAGGATTGCGCTCAGTCTATCGGCGCTGATCTCGCTGGCACACCGACCGGCAGCTTCGGCACCGGCTGCTTCAGCTTATACGCCACGAAAAACGTCATGAGCGTCGAAGGCGGCATGGTCACCACAAACGACGACAACATCGCACGCAGCGTGCGCATGCTGCGCTCTCACGGAATGGAAAAGCGCTACCACCATGAAATGCTCGGATTCAACCTGCGCATGAGCGACGTGCACGCAGCAATCGGCGTCGAACAACTCAAGCGCCTCGATTCATTCACACAACAGCGTCGCAAGAATGCTGATTTCCTCAATCACCATTTGCAGCACCCGCACATCATCACACCCGGCGATGCCTGCCTGCGCTGCAGCGGCTGCACGCTCTGCCAAACAAATCATGTCTGGCATCAGTACACGATTCGCGTGCGCAATGGTCGACGCGATGAGTTCGCCCACCGCCTTGCTGCTGCCGGCATCGGAACCGGCGTGTTTTACCCCGTTCCTGCCCATCGACAGCCGCATCTCGTCGCCGCAGGCTTCGGAAACGTGTCGCTCCCTGTCGCAGAACAGGCCGCAGCAGAAGTGCTCTCGCTCCCCATTCACCCGGCGCTGAGCACAGACGATCTGCACCACATCGTGGAAACTGTGCACGCTCTATGACCGGACCTACGACCGGACCTACGACCGGACCACTGCGCTTCGCACTCGTCGGCGCCGGAGAGATGGGAAGGCACCACGCACGCGTGCTTGCGACCACGCCAGGCATTGCTTTCGTTGCCGTCACAGACATTCACATGCCGACGGCACAACGCATCGCTGCGCAGACCGGAGCCGTCGCCTACTCCGATGCAGCGCACATGTTCGATGAGAAAAACATCGACGCCGTGTGCATCGCCGTACCGACATCAACGCATCTGGACGTCGTGCGCAGCGCCGTCGCTCACGGCGCTCACATGCTTATCGAGAAGCCGCTCGCTGATTCCGTCACCGCAGCGCGCCAAATTCTCGACATGGCCGCATCTGCCCCCAGCCGACTGCTCGTATCCGTCGGACACATCGAACGGTTCAACCCCGCCATCGTGTCGCTGCGCAAATGTCTCGCGAATGACGAGCTCGGCCATATTTATCATTTTGATGCACGTCGCTGGAACCCCGCACCGAAGCGCATCTTCGATGTCGGCATCGTCCTGGATTCAACGGTCCATGACCTCGATCTCGTGCGTCACCTCGGCGGCGTCGAGCCAACATCGGTATTCGCAGCCACATCTCATCACCAAAACAGCAAACGGGAAAATATGCTGCTCGCGACGCTGCAGCTGAGCAACGGCGCCACAGCCTCGCTCTCGACCAACTGGCTGTCCCCCATCAAGACACGCGAACTGCATGTGATCGGCGCGCGTGGATCGTTCATCGCCGATCTCATCGCGAAAACACTGCACCGCTGCGCACCTGGTTCTTCGCACAGCACCCTTGTGTCGCAGCAGTCTGCAGACACCGAACCGCTGCGCGCCGAAATCGACGCGTTCGTCTCCGCTGTGCGCGGCGAACGTCCACTTTCCGTCACCGGCTACGATGGACTGCGCGCCGTAGAACTTGCTCACGCACTGCTGCTCTCCGCAGCTGAACACCGCACCATCGACCTGATGACGGCCTACCCTCAATGAACTGGAATGATTGGCGCCACCGCATCGACGAACGCACTCTGACCATCGGAATCGTCGGGCTCGGCTATGTCGGGCTGCCGCTCGCCTGCGAGTTCGCACGCGCCGGCTTCATCGTCTGGGGAGTTGACCTGCGCGCGGACCGAGTCGCACAGATTCTCGACGGTACGTGCCCGATCGAAGGCGACGAGCCCGGTCTGGCCGAACTCCTGCACCATGTCGTCACCACCGGCCGACTGCACGCCTCGACCAATTACGCCGACCTGGCAGACGCCGACGTGATCACGCTCAATGTCGATACACCAGTCGGCGTTGACCACCTCCCTCGCTATGATGCACTGCGATCGGCATGTGCTGCGCTCGGCCCGGTGCTCAAGCGTGATGCGCTCGTCATCGTCGAATCCACCGTCTCACCCGGCACAACCGAAGGGCTCGTTCGCATGACGCTCGAAACATCCAGCGGGCTGCGCTGCGGCATTGATTTTGCACTCGGCGCCTGTCCGGAGCGCGTCATGCCCGGCCGGCTGCTGGCGAATCTGCGCGGGGTAAGCCGCGTCTGCGGCGGTGCATCTCCGGAAACTGCGCATGCAATGACGCATCTGTATCGCACCATCGTCCCGCACGCTGATCTGGATGCAACCGACATCATCACCGCCGAGCTGGTAAAAACTGTGGAAAACGCCTACCGCGATGTGAACATTGCGTTCGCCAACGAAACAGCACTTTTGTGCGAACAGGTCGGCGGCAACGTATGGGCGGTGCGCGATCTGGTGAACAAAAGCCCGGGCCGCACCATGCTGCTGCCCGGAGCCGGTGTGGGAGGCCACTGCATCCCGAAAGATCCGTGGCTGCTGATCGCCGGCCATGCATCGTCCGCAAAACTAATTCCAGCCGCGCGCGCCGTAAATGATGCGATGCCCGTTCACATCGCCGCGCTGGCGCTGCGAACAGCCAATCGCGACCAACCGCGCATTCTGCTTCTTGGCTACACCTATCTTGAAAATTCCGATGATGTGCGCGCCAGCCCGACCGAACGCACTGCCGCCGCACTGCGCGCATCAGGCGCAGATGTGCGCATTCACGATCCGCATGTGCCCGAGTATGCCGGTCACACGATCTCCGAAACCGCCGTCGAATGCGACGTCGTTGTGCTCATGGTGCGACACGCAGCGTACGAATCGATCGACTGGGGTTCGCTCGCTGCCGTCGTTGCGCAGCCGCCGCGCATCGTCGATGGGCGTGGATTTCTCGACAAAGCAAAGCTGCGCGCACTCGGATGGCGCTGCGTCGAACTCGGCGTCGGGGGTGAACCGTAATGAATCACGAAGAATTATTACGAACCCAGATCCACCCATCGGCCGAAATCGCCGCAGACGCACAAATCGGCCCAGGCTGCCGCATCTGGAATCACGTGCAAATCCGCACCGGTGCCAGCATCGGCGCCGAGTGCGTCATTGGCCGCGATGTCTACATCGATGCCGGTGTTCACATCGGGCGACGCTGCAAAATTCAAAACGGCGTCGCTGTCTATGCAGGAGTGACCATCGGCAACGGCGTCTTTCTCGGTCCACATGTCTGCTTCACCAACGACCTGCGGCCGCGCGCCGTCACCCCTGCATTCGAGCTGAAATCAGCAGACGACTGGACGATCACCGCGACATTCGTACACGACGGCGCTTCCATCGGGGCGAACAGCACAATCCGCTGCGGTGTTTCGATTGGCGCCTGGGCAATGGTCGGCGCCGGCTGCGTCGTTACGAAGGACGTGCCGCCGCACGCACTCGTCATCGGAAATCCGGCGCGGCTCAGAGGCTACGTCTGTCGCTGCGGACGAAGTCTGCGCATCGACGCGCACGCACAAATCGGCCGCTGCGATCACTGCGGCGCCGCCGGCGTCGTCCAACTCGGTTGAGCAAGCAGGTGCACGATCGCCTCGGCTGCGTGTCCATCTCCATATGCGGGCAGCGGCGGCGCAGCCGGACGCTCTGCACGAAACGCTTCGAGGATCACCGCAGCATCCGCGCCGACGAGTCGGTTCCAGCCCGCCTGCATTGTTTCGATCCACTCCGTCTCCGGACGCAGCGTCACACAGGGCACCGCAAAGAAATAGGCTTCCTTCTGCACTCCACCTGAATCCGTCACGATCATGCGCGCGTTCTGCTCAAGCGTCAGCATGTCGTAATAGCCGATCGGCTCGATCCACCGAATTTTGTCGTGCACCGCTGCACCATCCAGCAGGCCGAGCGCAATCAGGCGCTGTCGCGTACGCGGATGCAGTGGGAAAACGACGGCATCATCAGCAGCCCGCAAAGCGCTCACGATCTCGGTGAGCGCTCGATCGTCGTCGGTGTTGTACGGGCGATGCACCGTCGCCAGCAGAAAACGCCCACGCTCCAGCTGCAGTGTTTCGAGGATGCGTGACGTCGCACGCGCGCGCGCGGAATGCCGCAGCACTGCGTCATACATCGTGTCGCCGACGAGATGCACGCCGCGCGTCACTCCTTCGCGCGCCAGATTTTCAACAGCAATCTGCGTCGGGCAGAACAACCACTCAGCGCAGTGATCCGTAAGCACTCGGTTGTGCTCTTCGGGCATGCTGCGGTTGAAGGAACGCAGACCGGCTTCGACATGCGCGATCGGAACGCCGAGCTTGCAGGCCGCCAGCGCTCCCGCCAGCGTCGAGTTCGTATCGCCGTACACCAGCACGACATCCGGCTTCTGTTCCGCCAATACGTCCTCGATCTGCATCAACATGCGCCCAGTCTGCTGGCCATGACTGCCCGAACCAACACCAAGGTTCACGTCGGGCGGCGCAATACCCATCTCATCGAAGAAGATCTGCGACATCGCAGCATCGTAGTGCTGACCGGTATGTACCAAAAACTCGACATGTCCGGCAGCCCGCAGCACTTCACGCACCGGCGCGGCTTTCACAAATTGCGGGCGAGCGCCCAGGATGGTCACGACTTTCATGTTTATTCAGCGGCGCGGCGCTCAGCCTGCTTCAGAAAAAGTGCGTGCTGCTCCATCGTGCGACGCACAAGTTCACGATTCTCCGACGTCCATTCGACTGTGCACTGCAGGCCGCGTCGAATCGACGTCATCGCTTCGAACTGCAGCAGTGAACGTGCTTTGTCAGTAGATCCGAAACGCCTCCCGGAACGATCCCAGTCGCGCGCCGGCCGCAGATCGACCGGGGTGCGATTGCCGGTCAGCTCATTGATCATGTGCGCAAGGTCGGCGATGGTCGTCTCGACGCCAGAGGCCAGGTTATACGCTTCGCCGGGCTGCCCTTTCTCGGCGCAGGCTGCCAGCCCGCGCACGATGTCTTCGACATAGATGAAGTCGCGGCTGGCGTTCCCGCCATTGTCGAGCGGCAGTGCTTCCCCATGCATCGACTTCCACACGAACGTCGGCACGACGTTGCGCCAAACCGTGTGCGGCGTGCCGCGCCAGCGCCCGGCGCCGAGAATTTCACGTGGACCATACACATTCTGAAAGCGCGCCTTCACAAACGGCATACCATGACGCTGGTAGTAATAATTGCCATACATCTCGCCGATTAGCTTTGAAATGGAATATGGACTGTCATGAAAAAGCGACACCGGCGCATCTTCGAGCGTTGGTCGTGCTTCGCCGAACGTCTTCTCGGCAACCGCACATCCGGCAGCGGCGTAAACAACTTTTTTCAGCTTCCGAAAATTCTTGATGCGCTCGAATAATTTCAAACTGGTGAGCGTGTTGTTCTCGTGATCTGCCAGCGGATCGGCGATCGAAGACTGGTTGCCGTGATAGCAGGCCAGATGAAAAACGACTTCGATGTCGTCCGGCAGCGATTGCAGAATCGAATCATCCGCAATCGATCCGAGTACAAACCGTACGCGACGGTCGTCCGGCACATTGGAAATATCTGCGGACAACAGATTGTCGACGATCAGAATTTCGTGCGCATTATGCTCATCCAGCAGCAATCGGCACAGATTGCTGCCGACGAATCCGGCGCCGCCGACGATCAGGATGCGACCGGTAAGGCGGCCGGAGGTCAAATCAGCATGAGAAGACTGTGCACTCATACATCGTCCTTCGACTGCGTGAGATGGCTGTAAATGCTGCTCACACCGTGTCGGTCGTACCAACGCAGCTGGCGCTCGATAGTCTCTTCGAATCCGAAGCGCGCACGCCAGCCGAATGCGCGCGTCGTCTCCGACGAGTCGAGCACCACAGACTGCACGTCATCCGTGCCCGGCGGAACGATCGGAACCTCGGGCGGATCAATGCCGAGATACGCTGCAACTGCACAAAACACGTCGTGGATGCTGCGCCCTTCGCCCGTCGATACGTTGTACACGCCGGCCGGCGCTTGTGACTGCAGCACACGATCCATGAGCACGAGAAAATCTTCCATGTCCAGGAAATCACGCACAGTGTCGCTGCAGAAACAGGGCTGCCCCGCCTTTAAGCGCTTGTAAAACGTTGGGATCGGGCCGATCGCCAGGCGCGGCCCGCAGATGTTCGCCAGACGCAGCGAGGTCGCCGGCAGCCCGCTGTTCAGCAGATACGCTTCTCCCGCAGTCTTGGAAATGCCATAACTGGTGAACGGCGCCGTCGGATGGTTGATCGGAATCGGAACGTCGTGCGGCCGCCCATAGCACAGCGCAGTCTGAAAGTGAACGATGCGCACAACCGCGCTGCGGCGCGCAGCCTGTGCCACATGAATGGTGCCGAGCACATTCGTCTGTACATCCTGTGACCAGTCGTTCGGGTCTTTATACGCCGCCGCGCTGTGAATAACGTGGGTCGGTGCAAATTCATCGAATGCGCGCTCGACGAGTGCAGCATCTGCCACCGAACCTTCGATCAGAGTGAATTCTGGATGCGACGGAATCAGCTCACGCCGGCCTGTCGCAAAGTTGTCGATGACGCAGATCGCATGTCCGAGCGGCAGATACCGTTCGACCAGATTTGACCCCAGACACCCGGCGCCGCCGGTGATCAGCAATCGCATCGCGCTCATGATCGACTCTGCTCCAGGCGTAGATGCGTGTACTCGCCAAGTGTGCCGTGCTGTTGAAAATATGCGATCGCTGCAGCGACGGTGCGTTCGATCGGCGTAAATTCAATCGGACCAAAATCGGCGAATGTGCGCGATGGATCCAGCAGAATCGATTGCACGTCGTCCGGCCCGAGTTCGCGCACGTCCGGCTCCGGATACGCGGCCAGACCCAACGCACCGACGACGGCGTCATACAACTCACGAATGGATACGTCCGTCCCCGATGAAAAATGATACGTTCCGTGGCCCACGCCGTCGCAGGCCTGCAGCACGATCTTCGCCAGATC
>CAXNFZ010000093.1:0-9843 GCA_964201495.1 Chloroflexota bacterium
TGCGGCCGCCTCTCTGAGGCTGTGGGTTGATTCCCCGCGGCGGACCGCGCCTCCGGCGCTCATGCCGGACGAAAAAGTGCCTGAAGCGCGCTCACGTCCCCAGCCCGGACCACTGGGTCCGGGCGCGGCCTGGGCAAATTCAACGGGGACGCGATGCCGTCGCGACCAGACCGAAATTCCGCCTAAGGTGGCAAGTCACGTTAGTTACGGCCTGAGTCATTACAGATTGTGAGCAATCGACAATCCACTATCACTATCCACGATCTGCTATCCCCGATCTGCTGTCCACTACACTTCTCCCTGTGACATCCCGTATCAAACCTGAAATCATGAGCCCGGCCGGCGGCTGGCCGCAGCTGAAGGCAGCGATCGAGGCCGGCGCCGACGCGGTGTATTTCGGCCTGCCGCAGTTCAGCGCGCGCGCCAAGGTCGGCTTCGAATACGACGAGCTGCCCGCAGTGATGCAGACGCTGCACGCGCGCGGCGTGCGCGGCTACCTTACGTTCAACACACTGGTCTTCGATTCTGAGCTGAACGCTGCGGCGGCGGCGATTCGGCGCATTGCGGAGGCGGGCGTCGACGCGGTGATCGTGCAGGACGTCGGCGTGGCGCGCATGGTGCACGAGATCGCGCCGGACCTGGAAATTCACGGCAGCACGCAAATGAGCATCACGAGCGTCGAGGGTGTCGAATTTGCGCGCCGCTTCGGCGTCTCGCGCGTGGTGCTGGCGCGTGAATTGTCGATCGATGACATTCGGCAGATTCGCGCTGCCACCGACTGCGAGCTGGAGGTCTTTGTGCACGGCGCGCTCTGCGTGTCGTATTCCGGGCAGTGCTTCTCTTCGGAAGCGTGGGGCGGCCGCAGCGCCAACCGCGGGCAGTGCGCGCAGGCCTGCCGCCTGCCGTACGAAATGTTCGTCGACGGCGTTCACAAGCCGCTGCGCGACGCGCGCTATTTGCTTTCGCCGGGCGATTTATATGCGCTGCCGGAAATTCCGCGCCTGCTGCCGCTGGGGATCTCCAGCTTCAAGATCGAAGGGCGCTACAAGGACGCCGACTACGTGGCATTGACGACTGCGGCGTACCGCAAGGCTGTCGATGAAGCGTGGGCCGGCCTGCCGCTCAGCCACGGCGCGCGCGAACGGCTGCAGCTCGAGCAGGTGTACTCGCGCGGCCTCGGGCCGTGGTTTATTTCTGGGACGAATCATCAGCAGGTCGTGAACGGCCGCGCACCGCGCCACCGCGGCGTGCGGATGGGGCAGGTCGTGCAGGTCGGCGTGAGCGCGGTGTTTATCGAGCCGTCGCCCGAGCAGTCGATCACGCAGTTGAAGCCCGGCGACGGCGTGGTGTTCGACGCCGCCGACCGGCGCAGCCCGCAGGAAAAAGAGGAAGGCGGGCGCGTGTATCAGGTGCATGCGCGCGACCGCGGGCGGCTGGAAGTGCGCTTCGCCAACGGCGCGATCGATTTTCAGCGCGTGCGCAACGGCGACTGGCTGTGGCGCAGCGACGACCCGGATATCGAGCGTGCAGCGCGCCCTTATAAGGAAGCAGTGCAGCCGCTGCGTCGTCAGCCGGTAAATCTGCACCTGCGCGCGCGCGTCGGCGAGCCGCTGCGGCTGACCGCGACGCTGGCGAATGCGCTGAGTGTGCGGGTAAGTATGGCGCTGAAGGAGCCGCTCGCTGCGGCCCAGCGACAGCCACCGAGCGAAGCCGCGCTGCGCGAACAACTCGCGCGGCTTGGCGGCACCGTCTACGAGCCGGCCGACGTGCGCGTGGAAATCGAAGGCGCGCCATTCGTGCCCAATTCGGTGCTGAACGGACTGCGCCGCGCGGTGATGGACGCACTGGCGCTGCGGCAGCAGGGACAGGGGACAGGGGAGAGGGAAGAGGGAAGAGGGGAGAGGGGAGAGGGGAGAGGGAGGAGGGAAGAGGGAAGAGGGGAGAGGGGAGAGGGAAGAGGGGAGAGAAGAGAGGGGAGAGAAGAGAGGGGAGAGAGCCGGATGTTGATCAGCCCCTATTCCCTCTCCCCCGCCCTTCATCTACTCGTGCGCGGGCCGGAGCAGCTGGAGGCGGCGCTGGTGCTGCCGGAGAAGCCGGCCAGCATCACGCTCGACTACCTGGAGTTGTATGGTCTGCAGCCGGTTGTGGAGCGCGTACGGGCGGCCGGCATCGTCGCACGCGTCGCCAGCCCGCGCGTGCTCAAGCCGAACGATGAGCGCGTGGTGAATTTCCTGCGCACGCTGAATTGTGAGCTGCTGGTGCGTTCGAGCGGCCTGCTGCATTCGCTGATTGCTGACGAGAGAGAGTCGACGGGATCGCCGGCGGTCAGCGGTGACTTCAGCCTGAACACAGCCAACGCGCTGAGCGTGCAGGCGTACTTCGACGCCGGAATCGGGCGATTGACGCCGTCGTATGACTTGAACGCAGCACAGCTGACTGAGTTGGTGAAGGTTCTCGACGCGGGGCGATTCGAGGTGGTGGCGTACATGCATCTACCGGTGTTTCACACCGAGCACTGCGTGTTCTGCCGCTTTTTGTCGGATGGCACCAGCTACAAAGACTGCGGCCACCCGTGTGAGAAGCATCGTGTGACCCTGCGCGATGAAAAAGGCCATCAGCACGCGGTGCTGGCCGACGTCGGCTGTCGCAATACCGTGTTTGGCGCGCAGGCGCAGGAGATCAGCGCGCACCTGGACGCGGTGCGGCGTGCGGGGGTGCGGCATTTCCGGCTCGAATTTGTGCACGAGACCGCCGACCAGCTGACGCGCGTGACGCAGGCGTTCCAGGATGCGCTGGCTGGTCGGATCAGTGCGGCGGTGCTGAGTGCGCGCCTGGCGGCGGCGGCCCCCGATGGGGTGACGCAGGGCAGTTTTTTTATCAGCCAGTGAAAATTCCAGATTCCAGATTTCGTAACTACTCAGGCCCAAATCAATATTTCTCGCAAAACACGCTATTCCTTCCCCCTTCGGGGGAAGGAATAGCGTGTTTTGCGTTGGAAAACTGGATGGCCTGAGCAGTTACGAAAATGGTATACTCGTGTTCTTGTTTCGTACAGTTTCAGGCGGGCGTTGACGCGTTTTGATCGCCCGGCTGTGCAGCCGATCAGACTAACGAGCTGAAGAGGAACCAAATCCTATGCCAAAGAGAACGTATCAACCTAAGAAGCGCCGCCGCGTGCGTGTGCACGGCTTTCGCGAGCGCATGGCGACGAAGAGTGGGCGCAAGGTGCTGCAGAAGCGCCGTGCCGTGGGCCGCAAGCGCCTGACGGTGACAGCAAACAATCACGTCAAGAAAATTGACTGGAACGGTATCTACTCGCCGGCGCGCAGCAGGCGCGGCACCGAGGGCAGCAAGTAAAATTGCTGCGGACAGCCGATTTCGAGCGCATTCGCAAGGAAGGCGCGCGTTGGCGTGGCAGGCTGTGTGCCTTGAACGCTGCGCGCGCCTTTTTGTATTCTCCGACGCGTGTTGGGTACGTGACGTCGAAGAAAGTTGGCGGCGCGGTGCAGCGCAATCGGGCACGCCGGCTGATGCGCGAGGCTGTGCGTGCGCTGGCCGCTGCCGGTGAGCTGCCGGAGGGCTGGGACCTGGTGTTGATTGCGCACACAGCGATGGTCACCGAGAGCGCCGGCATGGCGCAGGTGAAGGAAGAAATTCGTTGGCTGCTGAGAAAAGTGACCCAGAGTCGGACATCCGCTTGAAGGACGTCTTTCGCCGCAGCCCGATCGGTGCGCTGCTGGTGGCAGCCATTCGCATTTACCAGAAGACGCTGTCGCGCGCATTTCCGCCTTCCTGCCGTTTTTACCCGTCCTGCAGTCAGTACACCCTGGAAGCCGTCGTCAAATACGGCGCCTTGAAAGGTGCGTGGCTCGGTGCACGACGCATCCTGCGCTGTCATCCGTTCCATCCCGGGGGTTATGATCCTGTTCCGTGATGCTATGAAGCTTTTTCAAACAATTTCGTTCGCAGCCATTGCGCTGGTGCTGGCTGCCTGCAGCGGTGGTGAAGCACCGCCTTCGTCTTTTCCCGGGCTGACGTTGAACGGCGAATCCGCCTATCTCGCCAGCAACCAACATGTCCACAAGTTCGATGCGGCGACCGGCAAGGAACAGTGGCGCTATCCGGCCATCGGACAAACGTTTGCGGCGGATGACATGCACGGCCCGTTCGCCGGCGAACCACTTCGCTTTCAGGACTGGGTGCTGGTGGGCGGCACTGTCGGCATGACCGGCATCCCCGACGCGCACATCTATGCACTCGACGAAAAGACGGGCGCGCTGGCGTGGCGCTGGTCTGTGCCCGGCACGACCGAGCAGGAGCGGCGAGAATTCGCCGACGGACTGGCGACTGACGGGACGCTGCTGTTTGCCGCGAACGGCAACGGAACCTTGTATGCGCTCGACCCTTCCGCAATAGATGGAGGCGTGCCGAAGCTGGCCTGGCAATTCGCCACCGGCAACAAACTCTGGTCGCGGCCGCTGGTTGTCGACGGCCGGGTGTTCCAGTCTTCGCTCGACCATACGCTTTATGCGCTGGACGCGTCGACGGGCAAGGAACTCTGGCGCTTTCAGGCGGGTGCATCGGTGGCTTCGACGCCGGCGATCGCCGACGGCGTGCTGTACTTCGGCGCCTTCGACGGCTCGTTTTACGCCGTCGATGCCGTGAGCGGCAAAGAAAAGTGGAAGTCTCACATCGATGCGTGGGTGTGGACGCGCGCCACGGTTGCCGACGGCGCCGTGTACTTCGGCGACACCAAAGGCCGCTTCTATGCGCTCAATGTTGCCGATGGCGCCAGGCGCTATGTGGCAGACCTGGGTGGTTCGATTCATGCTCAGCCTGCACTCGTCGGCAAGAGCCTCTACGTGGTGTCGACGGACACCTTCGTTTATGTGCTGCCGCTCGACGGATCCGGCGTGGTGACGCCGCAGCGATTGAGCGACAGCGGTTATCTCCGTCGATTGACGGCGATGCCGATCGTGTACGAAGGTCGGCTGCTCCTGCCGCTCTTTGACGGCGACGTGAAGCTCACGGCGATTCGCCTTGAGGATCGCGCCAAGGCCTTCGACGTCACTCTGGCAACACCAACTCCGCCGGCTGCGCCGGCACCGTAAAGTGCAATCTTGAACCCGACGTTCTGGATGCTTTGAACACTCTGATTGCGGTCATCTGAAAAACTCAAAAAGTAACGACGCAGCTGCTTGTTCGTTTCTCTGATGTGCAGAGTGAAGAATTTTCAGGTCGTCGCGATTCAGGGCTTACACGGTTCTACGTAACTACTCAGGCCGGTCCATTCCCCGCTGCGAAATACGCAGTCTTCTTTATCGCACCGCGCAGGCATGTCAGGCCTCGGAGTGAAAGAGACGGCGTATTTCGCGGGAAATGCCGATTCGGACCGGGGCAGCTAAAGTTCTTCAGTTATCATTCAACGCGCACCTCACATGATCGGAAATATTTTCGACCTTCTCGTCGTCAACCCGATGACGAACATTCTGCTCCTGCTGTATGGATTGCTCGGGCAAAGCTTCGTGTTGTCGATCATCGTGCTGACGCTGATCATCCGCCTGGTGACGTTGCCGCTTACGTTTAAGCAGCAGGTGTCGGCGGCGAAGATGGCCGCGATGCAGCCGCGGATCAAAGAGATTCAGGAAAAGTACAAGAGCGATCCGGCCAAGCAGCAGGCGGAAATGCGCAAAATCGGCTTCAGCCCGCTCGGCGGGTGTCTGCCACTGGTGGTTCAATTTCCTGTGCTGATCGGCTTGTACCAGGCGATCGTGCGCACGCTGTCGTTGACGCCGCTGAGCTTGCTCGAGCTCGGACGCTACGTGTATGACTTTTTGCCCAACCTGTCGCAGCTGGTGCCGATCAACGGAATCTTTCTCGGGTTCATGGACCTTGGCAGCACGAATCACGCCGCCAGTTTCTATGCGATCCCGATCATCGTGGTCGTGACCACCTGGTGGTCGAGCAAGGTGATGCAGACGCCGAGCACGGACCCGACGGCAGCGCAGACGAACCAGATGATGACCATGACGATGCCGCTGATGATCGGCTTTTTCTCACTGAGCACGCCGATAGGTCTGGGTATTTACTGGATTGCGTCGAATCTGATCGGCGTGCTGCAGTACTACGTGATGAAGCCGCGCATGGACGCGATCAAGGCGCAGTATGCGGTGGAGGCGAGCACGGTAGTGTCGTCCTCTGTGAAGAGTGGGGCGGACGGGTCCAAGGCTATCTCTGCGCCGCCGCGTGCCAAGGTTAAGGTCAAGTCGACTGGGCGCATCAATCAATCTGCCTCACGCAAAGACAAAGAGAAGGGTAAGTAAGCTGAATTCCCATGGCATCCATTGAAATCGTTGCATCCGACGTCGAGAGCGCAATCGAGCAGGGCCTGGCCCAGCTCGGCCTGATGCGCGCTGAAGTCAAGATCGAAATTCTCGAAGAAGGCAGCCGCGGCGTGCTTCGCCTCGGTTCACGACAGTGCAAAGTGCGCCTGACGCACTGGGATGATTTGCCGACGGACAGCGTCGACGGCGATGATCAGGGCGACGAAGCTGAATACGAGGACGGCGAAGAAGGCGAAGAGGGCGAAGAAGGCGAAGAGGGCGAAGAAGGCGAAGAAGACGCCGGCGAGTACGAAGATGACGAAAATGACGAGCCTGAGCCTGTCATCGAAGGGGAAGGGCTGGCGGTAGAGATCGCTCAGACGATTCTGGAGAACATGGGGTTCCGTCGTGCGCAGGCCTATGGCCGTTCGTTGCTGCCTATGGACGATGCTGATCAGCCGTCGATCGTTGTCGAAGTCGACGTCGAGGATGGTGACGAGGAAGCATTTCTGGCACACAACGCGGAAGGGCTGAATGCGTTGCAGACGCTGGTGCAGACCATGTGGTCGCATCAGACGAAGAGCAACGTGCGCGTGAACGTCGACGTGAACGGCTTCAAGGCGCAGAAGCAGGAAACGCTGGCTTCGATGGCCAGACGAATGGCTGAGCGCGTCATCGAGACGGGCCGTGCGGTCACACTCGAGCCGATGAATGGCGCTGATCGGCGTATCGTGCACATGACGCTGCGCGAATTTCCGGGTGTGTATACCGAAAGTTCTGGCGAAGGCGCGTCGCGCAAAGTGCAGATTAAGCCGAGCGCAGCCTAGGCCCGGAGTAGAGAGAAACTCGCGCGTCACGGCATCGCCCGTCGCCCTCGGGCAGTGGGCGATGCCGTGATGCGCGGACGCTACTCGGATTTCGTCACTCCCCTGATTGGGCAGCGAACAGAATTCAGCCATGCCTTCAACAACAACCGAGACGACCGAGATCGATTACCTGGCAGTTGGGCATGTGACCGATGACCTGTGGGCGGATGGCCGAGTGACGGCCGGCGGCACGGTCATGTATGCGTCACGTTGTGCGCGGACGCTGGTGGATCGTGTGGCAGTGCTCACCGCGGCGACTGCGTCGTTCCACGCAGCAGATGTATTTCCAGACATCGAAGTGCATCGTCTGGAGACGGCGCAGACGACGCAATTTTGGAACGTTTACGACGGCAGCCATCGCACGCAATTCACACGCGTCGGGTCGGTCCGGCTGCATGGCGCTGATCTGGCGCCGGCGCTGCGCCGCAGCCGCATCGTGCACCTGGCCCCGGTGTGTGACGAAGTCGACGTCGATGTGCTGGACGTGCTGGATGCCGACACGTTCGTGGGCATCACCCCGCAAGGCTGGCTGCGCCGCTGGGCGGAAGATGGCCGAGTCACGCAGTCGCCTGCCAATTGGACGACGGCGGGTCGCATGCTGGCGCGCGCCAATGCTGCAGTGATGAGCATCGAGGACATCAACGGCGACTGGGCAACGGCGCATAAATGGGCGGCGATCAGCCGGCTGCTGGTTGTGACGCAGAGCGAACGCGGTTGTACGCTATTTCTGAACGGAGAAATGGTGCACGTTGATGCGCCAGAAGTGCAGCAGGTGGACCCAACCGGCGCCGGGGATGTATTTGCAGCGACGTTCTTCGTGGCGTTGCAGCGAGGTGAGCGTCCAGCGCGTGCGGCTGAGATGGCGAACTGCCTGGCGTCGATTTCGGTGACGCAGCCCCAGATGGAGGGCCTGCCGACGCCGGCGGACATTGCGCGCTGTTTCGGATGAGACGCGCGGCGGACGCAGCTGGTCTACGCTAGAATCGTGCAACACTCTGCGTGAAACAACGCGTGGTCTGAACAGATGCCATATATCTACGCAGTCGCCAACCAGAAGGGCGGCGTTGGAAAGACGACCACCTCGGTAAACCTGGCGGTTTTCCTCGCCGCGCAAGGGCAGCGCGTGCTGCTGATCGACCTTGATCCGCAGGCGAACGCCAGCAGCAGCCTGGGAGTGGACCGCAGCAAAGTTACAGCCTCGAGCTACGAATTGCTGCTCGGACAAGTGACGGCGGCGAAGGCGACGTTGCGCAACGGCAAGTTGCGGATGGCGCTGATTTCGGCAGCTCCTTCACTGGCGGCGGCAGAGATCGAACTGGTGGGCGAAATGGCCCGCGAGTACCGCCTGAAGAACGCGCTGGCGCCCGAGCTGCACCGCTACGATTACGTATTGATCGACTGTCCGCCGTCGCTCGGCCTGCTGACGGTCAACGCACTCACGGCGGCGGCGAGTGGTGTGTTAATTCCTGTGCAGAGCGAGTATCTGGCGTTGGAAGGGCTCGGGCAATTGTCCCGCACGGTGCAGCTGGTGAAGCAGCGCTTGAACCGCGACATGGATATTGCCGGACTGGTGTTGACGATGCATGACACGCGCACGGCGTTGTCGCATCAGGTCGCCAGCGAAGTCGAAAAGCATTTTGGCGACAAGGTCTTTCAAACGCGCATTCCGCGCAACGTGCGCCTGAGCGAAGCACCGAGCTACGGCCAGCCGATCCTGACCTATTCGCCCGGCTCGCCGGGTGCGACGGCGTATCGGGCGCTGGCGAGCGAGCTGTTGACGCGTAACGCTGCGCGATCGGCGCCGCCAGCCGAACAGTCGGGCAGCTCGGAGTCGGGTGCGTCGGCCGAGCCCGGAGAATCTGAGCCGGCATTGCCGGAAAACGAAGGTTGGAGCTAATTTATGGCGCCCAGAATCGGACTTGGCCGTGGCCTCGACGCATTGATTCCCGCAAGTGACGTCCCCTCTCCACGCAGTGCGGAAGAGCAGGCTGCAGCAGTTGGGGTGATCGAAATCCCCGTCGGCGACATTCGTCCGAATCCGCACCAGCCGCGCCTCGTGCGCGGGCTGGACGATCAGCATCTGGCTGAGCTGGCAGCCAGCATCAGAGAACACGGCATTATTCAGCCGTTGATCGTGGTGAAAAGCATGAGCGGCGCCAAGCCCTGGACGCTGATTGCCGGAGAGCGCCGCTGGCGCGCATCGCAGCTGGCCGGACTGACGACAGTGCCTGCGATCGTCAAGGACTACGCGCCACAGCAGATGCTTGAGGTGGCGCTGATCGAGAACATTCAGCGCAGCGACCTGAGTGCGCTGGAGGAAGCCGAAGCGTATCAGCATCTGATGGCCGATTTCGGGCTGCGCCAGAACGAAGTGGCCCAGCGCGTCGGCAAGAGCCGCGAAGACGTGGCCAACACCGTGCGCCTGCTGCAGTTGCCGGAGAGCGTGCAGGCGGCTCTGCTGCAGGGCGAGATCACGGAAGGGCACGCGCGCGCGTTGCTCAGCCCCAAGCTGACGATGGACCAGCAGCTGGTGCTGTTCGAAGAAGTGCGTCGCGCGAAATTGAGCGTGCGGCAGACCGAAGAACTGGTGCGGCGCATGACTGCTGGTCAGCCTACGCAGAAGCTGACCGAACCTGCGCCTTACAAAGATGCGC
>CAXNFZ010000094.1:0-9733 GCA_964201495.1 Chloroflexota bacterium
CAGAGCAAGATGGACGCAATGACCGCCGCCGGCATCAAAGTCGCGACGCTGGTCACGCAGATTCCTGAGCTGCTTCAGCAGGCCATGGCTGAAAAGGCTGCTGCGGCGCGAGCCGGCAGCAAGTAGCGCTGCGGCCGCAGGCTTACCCCGGCTCCGGACACGTTTCGGGCCGGGGTGATCATGTACGCGCTGCGCACAGACAGCGCCGCCATCGAATCTCCACGACCAGGCGTTGCACCGACATGCGGAAATACTACGTCGTCTGGACCGGCCGCCGGCCCGGCGTTTACGACAGCTGGCCGGACTGTGAAGCCCAGGTCAAGGGCTTTCCCGCAGCACGTTTCGTAGCCTTCGAAAATCACGCTGCGGCGCAGCACGCCTTCGCGGCCGGCTATCAGGGCTATAAAGACGGACTCGTCCAGCCCACGCTGCCGCCTGAAGTGCTGCAGGCCTACGCAGTCGATGCCGCCTGCAACGGCAGCCCGGGCGACCTCGAATACCGCTGCGTCAAGATCGACACCCGCGCGGAGATATTTCATCAGGGACCATTCGAGCAGGGCACCAACAACGTCGGCGAATTTCTCGCCGTCGTGCACGCTCTGGCCCTCTTCAAGCAAAAAGGCATCACTGCCCCGCTGTATTCAGACTCGCGCAATGCACTGCTCTGGGTCCAGCAGAAGCGCTGCAAGACCAACCTCGTTCGAACCGAACGCAACGCACGCCTCTTCGAACTGATCGAGCGTGCCGAGTCCTGGCTTCGTACGAACACCTGGTCGACTACCCTGCGCCACTGGCGCACGACCGCATGGGGCGAGAATCCCGCCGACTTCGGGCGCAAATGATTGCTGTCGTCGCGTCGCTGCATCCGCCGTCGGGGGCGGATGTGTTTTTCACGCGAAGCAGCGAAGCCGCGAAGAAGTCCGAATTTCACCGCCGAACAACCTTTCGCGTATACCAAGCCGCGGCAAAGCTATAGAAAACCCGCGAAAATGCCATAAGCAGGCACTTTCCTTCGCGTCCTTCGCGTCCTTCGCGTTCTTCGCGGCTTCGCGTGAGGAAAATCTGCTGTCGAAATTCGCCCTTTTTGGCGAATGCGTCCATCTCACTTGCCGCTCATTTTTATGTTCTAGACTTGCACCTATTCGCTGCTGCGATTCGTCGCAATAGCGGGGCGCACAATGCAACGAACTGAAGAATTTCGCCGCTCCCTCCGCACACGAGGCTTCCGGGTCACCCCACAACGTGAACTGATCCTTGCTGCCGTGCGCGCAGGACAGGGGCATTGCACAGCCGAAGACGTGTTCGCACGGGTCGCAGTGCTTGCTCCAAGCATGAGCCGGGCGACCGTATATCGGACGCTGGAGTTTTTGATTCGTGAGCATCTGGTGACCAGCGCCGACCTTGGGGAAGGGCGGCGGGTTTTCGAGCTGGCGGAGTCGGAGTCACACCACCATCTGGTGTGCACCGGCTGTCGCAGCGTCCAGCAGATCGACCATGCACACGTCGCCGAGCTGTTCGCCTCACTCGAGCGCGAGTTCGGCTTTGCCGCATCGGCGGATCACCTGGCGTTCTTCGGCTTGTGCAGCCAATGTCGATCCGTAGAAAAAATATCGTAGCGATCCAGCCCGCTCTTTTGTTGAAATTTGTTTGAACTTGTTGGAATACATTGAAAAGCATTGAAATACATTGAAATATTTCTCGCATCTTCGACCTCTGCCGCCCAATGGTGTGAAAGGCCGCGATTCGAGAAATTCCAACAACGACGGACTGAATCGTTGCCGTTCGAGCGACGTTTATCAATGTCAATTAATACTTGTTATTTTGTAACTACTCAGGCCAGCCAGTTTTCCCACGCGAAACACGCTATTCCTTCCCCCGAAGGGGGAAGGAATAGCGTGTTTCGCGGGAAATATCAACTTAGGCCTGAGTAGTTACGTTATTTTGATGTTCGTGAAGAAGTAGGAGGACAGAAATGTTGAGCTCACCCGCGCAATTGCATGTTCCGGACGGTTTTCTCACCACCACGGTTTCGCTGGTGCTCTGGGCGTTGTCGGTGCTCGTCATCGCGGTTTCGCTGCGCCGCGTTGGCAACGATCTTGGTGAACGGCAGGTGCCGCTCATGGGCGTGCTGGCAGCCTGCATCTTCGCCGGCCAGATGTTGAACTTTCCGGTCGCCGGCGGCACCAGCGGCCATCTGGTCGGCGCTGCGCTGGCGGCGATTCTGCTCGGGCCGTGGGCCGGCATTCTGGTGCTTACCTGCGTGGTCGGCATTCAGGCGCTGATCTTCCAGGACGGCGGACTGCTCGCCATGGGATCGAACATCTTCAATATGGGCGTGGTCAGCGTCTTCAGCGCATGGGGTGTCTATCGCCTGGTGCAGGTCTTTGCGCGCGGCGCGCGCTGGGGCCTGTTCGTCGGCGGATTCGCTTCCGCCTGGATCTCCGTGCAGGTCGCAGCGCTCTCAACTGCGCTCCAGCTGGCGGCATCGGGCGCTTCGCCGGCTAATATCGCCGTCCCGGCCATGGCCAGCGTGCATGCGTTGATCGGCATCGGAGAAGGGCTGATCACCGTCGGCGCGCTGACGTTCCTCGCTGCTACGCGCCGTGACCTGATTACAAACGAAAAGACCGCCGCCGCCGGCCGCGGTGTCTGGGCTGCCGGCCTGGCGCTCGCCGTAGCGCTCGCCGTCGTTTCGCCGCTCGCATCGTCCGATCCCGACGGACTCGAGCGCGTCGCCGAAAACATCGGCTTTCTTGATCGTGCGCAGGACGCGCCGTACACGCTGATCGCCGATTACGTCCTGCCCGGCGTCCAGAATGAGGCACTCGCCACGATCCTCGCCGGCGTGATCGGCCTCACCATCGTCTTCATCGTTGCCTACGGCGTGGCGCGCATGCGCCGCCGCGTGACGGCATAAGCTTGTGCATGCACACTTTTTAGACCCGTATCAGGACATGCACAGCCCGGTGCACGCACTCGACGCACGCGTCAAGCTCGTCCTGGCCGTTGCGTTCATCCTGACGACGTCGCTCACTCCCAACGGCGCCTGGCCGCTGCTGGTCATACTTTTCGCAATTGCGATCAGCATGATCCTGTTGTCCAGCCTCGAACTGGGGTACGTGCTGCGTCGTGCCGGGCTGGCCGTGCCGTTTGCGCTGGCAGCCGTTCCGCTGATCTTTACCGTGCCCGGCCCGCGCATCGAAATCGCCTCGACCGGCATCATGCTGTCCGAGCCCGGCATCGTGCGCATGCTGAGCGTGCTGTTCAAATCGTACATTTCCATGCAGATGGCGATCGTGCTGGCTTCGACGACGTCATTTCCGGCGCTGTTGCAGGCCATGCGCGCGGTCCGTCTTCCCAAGCTGCTCGTCGCCGTGTTCGGTCTGATGTGGCGCTATCTCTTCGTGCTGGTGGACGAAGCCATGCGCCTGATGCGTGCGCGTGATTCGCGCAGCGGCGCCCCTGACGCCGCAAATCGCATCGGCGGCAGCATCGCCTGGCGCGCACGCGCCGCCGGCGGCATGGCCGGCAATCTGTTCATGCGCTCGTTCGAGCGCGGCGACCGCATCTACGACGCCATGACTGCGCGTGGATACGACGGCGAAGTGCGTTCGCTGTCTCATCCGGCGCTCGCACGCTCGTCACTCATCGTGCTCATTGCCGGCATATTTGTGCTGGCGCTGCTGTTCGCCGTCTCGCGGCTGTTCATCTGACATTACGCACCGCTTCGCTCACATCTGTTCGAATCAGACGAATCGTAACTGCTCAGGCCAACCAGTTTTCCAACGCGAAACACGCGTTCCTTCCCCCGAAGGGAGAAGGAACAGCGTATTTCGCGGGAAATGCTGATTTGAGCCTGAGTAGTTACGACGAATCCACGGATGTGCCGGTAACGCGCCGCGCCATCGCATCTACTTAACTCTATGCATCACTCCATCGAGGTCGAAGACCTTCACTTTAGCTATCCGGACGGCCACGTCGCTCTGCGCGGGGCATCGCTTTCGATCGCGCCCGGCGAGAAGGTGGCGCTGCTCGGCCCGAACGGCGCCGGCAAAAGCACGCTGATTCTTCATCTGAACGGCATTCTCAAACCCGCTTCCGGCAAAGTGCGCGTCGGCGGCATCGATGTGCCGAACTGCTCGAAGGCCGACCTCGTCAAGGTGCGCGCCGCCGTCGGCCTGGTTTTTCAGCAGCCCGACGACCAGCTCTTCTCGCCCACGGTGTTCGACGACGTCGCGTTCGGCCCGATTTACCAGGGCCTGCCCGAGCAGGAAGTGCGCACGCGCGTGCGTGATGCACTCGCTGCCGTGAAGATGAGCGACTACGTGGACCGCATCTCGCACCATCTCAGCGTCGGCCAGAAGAAGCGCATCGCCATCGCCACCGTGCTGTCGATGAAGCCGGAGCTGCTCGTGCTCGACGAGCCCACTGCCGGCCTCGATCCGCGCGGTCGCCGCGAGCTGATGCACCTGCTGCACGAACTCCCGCAAACCATGCTGATTTCCACGCACGACCTGGCCATGGTTCGTGAACTGCTCCCGCGTACGATCGTCATGGAGGGCGGGCGCGTCGTCGCGCAGGGGCCCACCGCTGACATCCTCGCTGATGATGCGTTTTTGCATGCGCACGGCCTCGAAAAGCCGTAACGCCCGCACGGCCGCTCCAATTCAGCGTGTGGGCGCGGCGGTGCAGATCGCGGCTGCATATCCCGTCGGCGCTTCGATAGCGCGCACACGCCAGCGGCCTTCCGGCTGCACCGTTTCGTGACCTGCGCTGATCGGCACGCTGAAATCCTGCAGCGGCTGCGCCAGCCCGCGTCCGGTTGCTTTCACATACGCTTCCTTCTTCGTCCAGATTTCGAAAAACGTGAAGATCTGTTGCTCTTCTGAAAGAGCGACCAGCGCGCCGTATTCAGCGGCGGAAAAAACCGTGCTGCAAGGTCGTCGTGTTCGTCCAACGGGCGCACGACTTCGATGTCGACCCCGACTGGTCCGTCGTCGCTGATGACGCACAGGGCCCAGTCTCCACTGTGCGATAAGTTGAAATGCACCTGCGGAAAATCGATCAGCTGTGGCTTTCCGAACGCCCCCGCATCGAAGCGCAGCGCCGCTGCGTCTGCGCCGGTGTGGGCTGCCAGCGCGCGCCGCACGAACGCATGCGCCGCAACGTAACGCCGCCGCAGGTCGTCCGTGGCGAATCGCGCTGCGCGTGCGCGTTCCGCATAGGAGAGCAGGCTTTCGTTTTCGCCCGCATTTTCGTCCGCATTTTCGCCCGCATTAATGCGCGACCACAGCACGACCATGTGCGTGATTGTAGACTCTCCACCTATGCTCACTTCTCTCTTTGGCAGCCAGAGCATGGTTGCACCACTGCGGCGTGTGCTGGTGCGCCGCCCGGACGCATCCGTCGCTGCGGCCGACCCGCAGCGCTGGCACTATTCTGCCTCGATCGACATTCATGAAGCGCAGCGTGAGCACGATGCATTTACGCAGCTTATGCGCGATTCTGGCGTCGACGTGCTCATGCACGATGCGCCGCTGCCCGACCACGCCGATGCGCAGTTCACGCACGACCCGAGCCTTGTGTGTGACCACGGCGCCATTCTGCTGAAAATGGGCAAGCCGCTGCGCGTCGGCGAGGAAGATGCGCAGGCCGCATCCTTTGCGCGTTATGGCGTGCCGATTCATGCCCGCCTGCACGGTGACGCGCAGGGCGAGGGCGGCGATATGCTCTGGCTGGACGAGCGCACTCTGCTTGTCGGCATCGGCTTTCGCACGAACATGACCGCGGTCGACCAGCTGCGCGCGGCGCTGCCCGGCGTCGACGTGCTGCCGTTCGACATGCCCTACGACATGGGCAGCGCCGCATGTCTGCACATCATGTCGTTCATCAGCCTGCTGGACCATGACCTGGCGGTCGTGCATCTGCCGCTCATGCCGGTGCGACTGTTTCAGCTGCTGCGCGCGCGCGGCGTTCAAATGGTCGAAGTCCCGCCGCACGAGTACGTCACCATGGCCACGAATGTGCTGGCGATCGCGCCGCGCGACTGCATCATGCTGCAGGGGAATCCGATCACGCGCGCGCGCCTCGAAGCTGCTGGCTGTCGCGTGCGCACCTACAAGGGCGACGAGATTTCGCTCAAGGCCGAGGGTGGGGCGACGTGTCTGACGCGTCCCGTTCTGCGGGAGGCGCGATGAAGACGCTGCGCCTGCTTCTCTGCGGCATGGGCAACGTGCACCGCAATTTTCTGCGCATCGTCGAATCGCAGCGCGATCTGCTGCGCGAGCGCCACGGACTGGCGCTGATCGTCGTGGGCGTCACCGATTCGGGCGGCGCTGCGTTCGACGCCGCCGGCCTTGACCCGCAGGCGATCCTGGCGGCCAAATTGGCCGGCCACAGCGTAGCGTCGCTGCCGAGTGGGCGCGCTGGTATGGACGGCCTGGCGCTGCTCGATGCCGTGCCCGCCGACGTGCTGCTCGAGGCCACGCCGGTCAATCTGCGTCATGGCCAGCCTGGCCTGGACACGACGCGCGCGGCTCTGCGGCGCGGCATGCCCGTCGTGCTGGCGAACAAGGGGCCGCTGGCGCTGGCCTTCCAGGAGCTGGCAACGCTCGCTCGCGAGAGCCGTGCGTCGCTGCGCTACAGCGCCTGCGTTGGCGGTGCGCTGCCGACGATCAACATCGGCGTGCGCGACCTCGCCGGTGCGCGCGTGCTGAAGGTGGAGGCGATGGTCAACGGCACGTGCCAGGGCATCCTGCGGCAGATGGAATCGGGGGTGAGCTTCGAGGATGCGCTGGCTGAAATGCAGCGCCGCGGCGTCGTCGAGGCCGATCCATCGCTCGACATCGACGGGTGGGACGAGGCCGTCAAGCTGGTGATCATCGCGAACGCGGTGCTGCGTCGGCCGACCACGATCGCTGATGTGCGCGTTTCCGGCATTCGCGGGTTGACCGCGGCCGATCTGCGTGCAGCGGAGGCGCGCGGTGAGCGCTATGTGCTGCTCGGCAGCGCCGAACCTGCTGGTGACGACTGGGCGCTGTCGGTCGCGGCGGTTCCGCTGCCGCAGGCGCATCCGCTCGCGCGCATGAGCGGTGACGAGATGGGCATCGTGTATCACACCGACATTTCGGGCGTGCTGAGCGCCACAGCCCTGGAGACGGACGCGATGCCGACAGCAGCGGCGATGCTGCGCGACCTCGTGGCTGACTGAGGCTGACCAGGCGACTGAACCGTACCCGGCTTCTTAGAAGCCGGGTACGGTTCAGTCATTTAGTCGGGCTTTGTCAGTTCCGCCAGCGTGCGAATGACGCGATCCGGCTCACCGGCGCGCTGCTCCGGCAGCCCGCGCCCGGCAAAGTCGTACCACACGCCGGTGATGCCGAGCTTTTGCGGACCGAGCACGTCCCAGTCCAGTCGATCGCCCACCATGCAGGTGTCGCGCGCATCGACGCCGAGCGCGGTCAACGCATGAGCGTACGTCTCCGGCGCCGGCTTGCCCACGCCGAATTCACCTTCCACCACGATGCATTCGAACAGCGGCGCCAGTGCGTGCTGATCGATCTTGCGGCGCTGCCACACCGTGCCGCCGTTGGTGATCATCGCCAGCTGCGTGCCGCGCGCGCGCAATTCGTGCAGCACTTCGAGCGCGTCCGGAAAGAGCACCAGCGACTCGAAAAAAATCGTCGTGTAGCGCTCGGCGAATGCATTCAGCACCGGCACATCGACGGACTGCCCGCGCTCGTCCAGAACCACGCGCAGCGCCTCGGCTGCCGATTCGGCCATGAGCATGCGCCACTGGCTGTGGCGCTCTGGGTTTGCCCAGAACCAGCGGCGCGCCTGGTTGAGTGCTGCGTGCAGCTCGTCTTCCACGACGCTGACCTGTGGCGCGAACTCCTCGGCCAGCCGCTGCCATGTGGCGTTGCTGGCGGCGTTCGTCTGCACGAGCGTGTCATCGAGGTCGAAAATGGCAGCGCGCATTATTTGCCGCCTTTGCCGCTCTTGGCGATTTCAGCGAGCAATTCAAGCTGGCCGGTGTGGTACGACTCGTGGCGCATCAGGTGCAGGATGGCTTCGCTGCGCGGAATCGGGTGGGTATACGCGCCGAAGGGGACGCCCTCGGCTGCGCGCGCCGGGTCGAGAGTCGGCAGCCCCGCCTCGATGCGCACCTGCGCTGCGTCCAGCATGGTCAGCAGATTGCTCAGCAACGGCAGCCCCGGCTCATCGCCCAGCACCGGCGCCGAACCGACCTGGAAGCGCTCCGCCGCCGCCCGGTCGAAGGTCGGCGCTTCGTCGAGGTGGGCGAGGATGAAATTGCGATAGCACGCCAGATGTCCGACCACCCACAACGCGCAGTTGCTGCGGAACGGCGGCTGCTGAAGCGCGTCGGCCTGCGAGAACCCGGCCACGTGCATGCGAATCAGATGCAGGTTGCGTGCGAACGAAGGAATCAGGTGCGATGCGGTGAACATGCCGGGGATTGTCTCATCGGTGGATGCACTCGCGCTGGGAGGGGGTGTATCCGCAGTTAGGGGCGAATTTCGACAGCAGAGTTTTCTTACGCGAAGCCGCGAAGAACGCGAAGAACGCGAAGAAAACACTTTTTACGGCTTTTCCACGCCTTCGCTTGAGAAAGGTTCTTCGGCAACGGAATTCAGACCACTTCGCGTTCTTTGCGGCTTCGCGTGAGAAACGCATTCGCCCCGAAACTTAGGATCTGCACGACAATCCGCCTCGTGATGCGCCTTTTTATCCTGGCAATTGCCCTCCTGTTCGCCTTTACCCCGATTCACGTCGAAGCTGCGCGGCGTCAGCCACCGGCGCGTCCGACCCGCACGCCTGTTGCCACCAAGACTGTTGCGCGCCCGCTGCGCACGATGGTGGCGCTGGTCTTCGGCCAGTCGAACGCCGCCAACTACGGAGAAACGCGCCACACCGCCGACGCGCGCGTCAGCGTGTTTGGGAGTGGCAAGCTGCTTCCGGCGGCCGATCCGCTGCCCGGCGCCGACGGTGAGGGTGGTTCGGTGTGGACGCGCCTCGGCGACGACCTGCTCGCCGCCGACATCTATGACCGCATCGTCTTCGTACCTGTCGCCGTCGGCGGGACCGAAATTGCTGAGTGGACGCCGGAGGTCGAAAAACATTTCAAGCTCATCGAAAAAGCGATCGAGGGTGTGCACGCCGCCGGCCTGAAATTCACACACCTGCTTTGGCACCAGGGCGAGAGCGACGCATACAAGCACATCGACCCGACGTCGTATCGGCTGCGGTTCTTAAGCATGCTGAAACGAATCCGCGAGCTGGGCGTGGATGCGCCAGTTTACATTGCGGTGGCCACGCGTTGCGGCCCCTATCCGGAAAACCAGGACATCCGCTGGGTGCAGCGCGACCTGGTCAACCACGACCTGCGCATTCGGCAGGGCCCAGACACTGATGCGCTGGGCCCGGAATTCCGCCACGACGGCTGTCATTTCTCCACGCGCGGCCTCGAGGCGCATGCGGCGATGTGGGTGGAGTACTTGCGGAAGTAGGCAGGGGGAGCAGATAGTGGATAGTGATAGTAGATAGTGATAGTAGATAGTGATAGTGGATAGTAAGAGTGGATAGTAATAGTGGATAGTAATAGTGATCGTACGCTGGGCTGGCCTCGATCTACTATCACTATCCACTATCACTATCCACCATCACTATCTGCCCCTACCCCCTTCTCCCCCACATGCACGGCCATCGTCCCGAG
>CAXNFZ010000095.1:0-9709 GCA_964201495.1 Chloroflexota bacterium
GCGGGATAGAAATTCGAATCGAGCCAGCCGCGCAGGTCGCCGTTGTTGCTGTTTTGCGCCAGGCCGCGATAGAGGACGAGCCACATTCGGTCGTGCCGCTGCGCTGCGGTGCGCAGGCGCGCCTGCCAGTCGGCGACCGGCTCGCGCACGGGATCCCAGGTGAGCGCGTATGTCCATGCCGGGTCGTTCGAGGCGCGCTGCGAGGCATAGAAGCCGGCAGGGCTGAGCACATTGAAAATCACGATGTCGTTCGGCTGTGCGTGCGGGGCGATGTGTTCGCGATAGGTCGTAGTGCTGTACGGGGCGAACACCTCGAGTGATTTTTCGTACACGAAGCGCGTGCTGGTGGGTGCGTAGAGTGCGGTGATGACGACGAGCAGAGCGGCGGCGACGGCGCGGCCGCTGCGCGAGCGGGCGAGCGCGTCGAACGACCAGCCGATCGCGAGTGCGAGCGCCGGCGTCGCTGCGATGAGCATGCGCGCGTTGAACGCCCACTGACGTGCGGCGATGGCCACGCCGAGCAGCGTAAACACGATCATGGCGAACGCTGGCACGAGCGGCGCAATTCGTCGTCGCCCGCGCAGTGCGGCGCCGATTCCAGCGATGAACAGGGCAGCGAATGCGATCAGCGCTGCGTCGCCTGCCTGCTGTGTCATGAACAGGTCGCGCGCGCCGAGGGTCAGAAAGTAATCGATGCCGAACGCCTGATTCGTGTTCGTAGCGCTTTCGGCGACCGCGCGGCTGAACAGCTTCGGAACTCCGTAGAGCAGCCAGGGGAGGTAGGCGACGAGGGCGGACAGTAGAGAGAATGATAGTCGACAGGTAAATTTTTTGTCACCATCGATGATCACTTTTCTAAGCACCTGCAGCGCTCCCACGACGACCAGCGCGACCAGCGCCCATGCGGCGTGATAGAGCGTGTACATCGCGCCTGCGCAGCCGAGCGCGAGCGCGACCATGCCGCTGCGCCGAGACAGGCGAGCGGCGCCCCACATCGCCAGCAGCACGAACGACGGCGCGAGGGCGTACATGCGCGTGACGGCACCGTAATAGACCGCGAGCGGCAGCCAGGCTGCTGCGGCGGCGGCGAACAGCCCGGCGCGGCGGCCGGCCCACGCGCTTCCGACGGCCAGGCACAGCGGCACGGAGGTCATCGCCGCCATGACCGAGAACAAGCGCACGGCGAACGGCGACAAGCCTGCGCCGTGCTGCCATATGCCGAGCAACAGGTAATACAGCGGCGGATGTACGTCCTGCGCTGTGATGCGCAGGATGTCGATGAGGCTGAGTGCGGCGTGGGCGATCGACCAGCCTTCGTCCCAGCGCAGCGGTACGCCGGCAAGATCCCAGATGCGCAGGGTGAAGCCGGCCAGTGTGATCAGCAGAGCCAGTGCGTATGCGGCTGTACGTGTGAGCTGGGATGTCGAATGCGTCTGAGGCACGACTTGAGATTATCGGGGTGTATCCGCAGTTTGGGGCGAATTTCGACAGCAGATTTGTCTCACGCGAAGGTGCGAAGAACGCGAAGGAAAAAGCTTGTGATGGATTTTCCGTGCCTTCGCTTGAGAAAGTTTCTTCGGCGACGGAATTCAGACTTCTTCGCGTTCTTCGCGTTCTTCGCGTGAGAAATATATTCGCCCCTTTTGGCGAATGCGCCCGTTCTGTAGGGTGTATCCGCAGTTTGGGGCGCTTGTCATCAGAAGACGCGGAGACTCGTCGACGCATACCTCGATTGCTTGTGGGCGCAGACGCATGCGGTGGTCGACTGCCCCTCTCCGCCGAGATTTCGCGCGCCGCATCGAGCGTGGCACGGGCCAAACACAAGCGAAATCACAGGGGGAGAGGGGTCAGGGGTGAGGTTTTTGCGCACAAAAATTCGCCCCTTTTGGCGAATGCGCCCGTTCTGTACGGAATCACCTGTGATGCGTATAATCCCGCGCGTGAGAAACGAACTGCGCTTGCGTCGTACGTGTTGCATCGACAAGCTGTCGAGGTGATGCGTCGTGCGTGGTGATCGTTCGGTTCCCGTGCAATCAGCGTCCCCGGCATGCTTTGGTGTGCCGGGGTTTTCTTTTCATAGGTAACTGTTCGGGCCGGTCTATTTCGCGGGGAATATCGATCAAGGCCTGAGTCGTTGCACCAAAACATATCGTGATCAACGCAGGCATCTTCGGCGCCACCGGCTACACCGGCGTGGAGCTGATGAAAATCTTCCACCGCCACGCCGGAGTTCGCGTGGCCTTCGCCCACTCCGAGAGCAACGCCGGCGCTCGTCTGTCCGACGTATTGCCGTGCGCGTTCGACATTCGGCTGATTCGCTCGGATGACGCGCCGCTGGCCGACGTCGACGTGGTGTTTTCTTGTCTGCCGCACGCCGCCAGCGCCGAGTTGTGCAAACGCGCGCTCGACGCTGGAAAGCGCGTGGTGGACCTTTCGGCGGACTTTCGGCTGCGCGATGCAGCGGTGTACGAAAAATGGTACAAGCATGTGCATCCGTATCCTCATCTGTTGGAAGAGGCGGTCTATGGATTGCCCGAGCTGTATCGCAGCGACATCGCCCCAGCACAGTTGATCGCCAATCCCGGCTGCTACCCGACGACCGTGGCGCTCGGCAGCATTCCCCTGCTGGAGGCCGGCGCGCTGGCGGATGCGACGATCATCGCCGACAGCAAGAGCGGCGTGAGCGGCGCCGGCCGCAAGCCTGCGCAGAACACACACTTCGTCGAGGTAAACGAAAGCCTGAACCCGTACGGCATCGCCGGCGTGCATCGCCACATTCCGGAAATGGAACAGACGCTCGCATCCGTCGCCGTTGGGCCGGTGACGACGCCGCGCGTGATCTTCACGCCGCACCTGCTGCCGATCTCGCGCGGCATGCTGACGACGCTGTATTTCACCTTGACGGATGAAGCGGCAAAGCACGACTGGCAGTCGATTTTCGAAAAGCGTTACGAAGGCGAGCCGTTCGTGCGCGTGCTGCCGAAGGGCCAGATCGCCACGATCGCGCACACCACGCACAGCAATCGCGCCGTGCTTTCGGTGCACCCGATCGCCGGCATGCCGAATCGGCTGCTGGTGGTGAGCTGTCTGGACAACTTGATCAAGGGTGCGGCTGGTCAGGCAGTGCAGAACATGAACCTGATGTTCGGCCTCGACGAGGCGGCGGGGCTGGAATGATCGTGCTGCGCGAGGTCGACGGCGCGGAGGATCTCGAGATCTTTCGCAGCTTGCTGACGACTTACGCTGCTGAATATGCCGGCCGTTTTTCGGAGCGCATGACGCAGGATCTGTTGGACCTGCCCGGCCGCTATGCACCGCCGACCGGCGGGCTGCTGCTCGGACGCATCGATGACGCGGAAGTTGCTACGGCGGCGTGGACGGGCATCGATGCTGTGCAGGCAGAGCTCAAGCGCGTCTATGTGCTGCCTGTGGTGCGGGGGCGCGGCGCAGCGCGCGCGCTGTCGCTGCGCGTTATCGACGTCCTGCGCACGAAGGGTTACGGCCGTGTCGTGCTCAGCACATGGGACGACAATCATGGGGCGATCGCGCTGTATCGATCGATCGGCTTCTTCGACATTGAGCCGTTTAAGCCGCCGACGTTTTCGAACATGATCTTCATGGGATTTTCACTATGACGCACGTACTCAAAGTTTCTGGCGCCGACCTGGATGATGCTGACTTCAGCCGCAGGCTGGCTGAAGTTCTGGTGCACGAAGCACAGGCGGATGAGCGGCCGCTGCTGGTGCATGGCGGCGGCAAGGAAATTACCGAACTGCTGAAGGCGATGAATATTCCGAGCAGTTTCATCGAAGGCCTGCGTGTGACCGATGCGGCGACGCGTGACGTAGCGCTGATGGTGCTGGCCGGCCTGGCGAACAAGCGCATGGTGGCGCATGTGTTGAACGCTGGCGGCACTGCGGTAGGGCTGAGCGGCGTTGATGGGCGTCTTCTGCAGGTGCGACCGATCGACGCAGCGCTCGGCTTTGTCGGGAAACCGTGCGCGGTGAACACGACGCTGCTGGAAGGCTTTTTGTCGCAGGGGGTGATTCCCGTGATCAACCCGATGTCGATCGGGGAGCAGGCAGCCGGTGACGGCGAGATTTACAACGTCAACGCCGACCACGCCGCGGGCGCGATTGCTGCTGCGCTCGACGCGGATCTGCTCACGTTCGTCACGAACGTGCCGGGAGTGCTCGACGGCGAAAAGAAACTGCTGCCGCAGCTTTCTGCGACGGAGACCGATGCGCTGATCGCCTCCGGGGTGATCACCGCTGGCATGATTCCGAAGGTGCGCACCTGTCTGGAAGCGCTGCAGGCCGGCGTGCGGCGCGTGCGCATCACCAATCTCGAAGGCCTGCGCACAGGCGGCGGAACGATTTTCGTAACTTCTCAGCGTCCTTAAAACGCGTAAAAAAACGCGTAAAAAAACGTGTAAAAAAACGTGTAAAAAAGCATGTCTGAATCGCTGGATTGCACTCTCGAAAGAAAGTGGGGACGGCGACTCAGTGACTCCAACAAAAGCAACGCAGACCAAAAAACATCATGTCTCGAATTCTTCAAAACCTCCCCATCGGTGAACGAGTCGGCATCGCCTTCAGCGGCGGCCTGGATACGAGCTGCGCGGTTGCGTGGATGCGCGAGAAGGGTGCGGTGCCGTATTGCTATACGGCCAACCTCGGTCAGTACGATGAGCAGAACTACGACGATATTCCGCGGCGCGCGATGGAATACAAGGCCGAGAAGGCGCGCCTGATCGACTGCCGCGAACAGCTGGTCAACGAAGGCCTGACCGCATTGCAATGCGGGGCGTTTCACATCAGCAGCGCCGGCAAGACGTACTTCAACACCACGCCGCTCGGTCGCGCGGTGACCGGCACGATGCTTGTGACGGCGATGAAGGAAGACGGCGTCAACATCTGGGGTGACGGCAGCACGCACAAGGGCAACGACATCGAGCGCTTCTATCGCTATGGGTTGCTGGTGAATCCGGACCTGCGCATTTACAAGCCGTGGCTGGACATGCAGTTCGTCGGCGAGCTGGGTGGGCGCAAGGAAATGAGCGAATGGCTGCTGACGCGCGGCTATGGCTATCGCACCAGCGTGGAGAAGGCATATTCGACCGACGCCAATATCTGGGGCGCCACGCACGAGGCGAAGGACCTCGAGTTCCTCGACAAGGGAATTCATATCGTGCAGCCGATCATGGGTGTGGCGCACTGGGATCCGGCGGTGAAGATCGATGCAGAGCGCGTGACGGTCGCGTTCGAAAAAGGCTGGCCGGTGTCGATCAACGGCGTGCGCTACGAAGATCGCGTGGCGCTGGTGCTCGAGGCCAACGCCATCGGCGGCCGCCACGGCCTGGGTATGAGCGATCAGATCGAGAACCGCATTATTGAGGCGAAGAGCCGCGGCATCTATGAGGCGCCGGCGATGGCGCTGCTGTACATCGTGTACGAGCGGCTGGTGAGCGCAATTCACAACGAAGGCACCGTTGACAACTATCGTGTGCTCGGGCGCAAGCTCGGTCGCCAGCTGTACGAAGGCCGCTGGTTCGATCCGCAGTCGCTGATGCTGCGCGAGAGCCTGCAGCGCTGGGTCGGCAGCGCCATCACCGGCGAAGTGACGCTCGAACTGCGCCGCGGCGACGACTACTCGATCCTCAGCACGAGCGGCCCGCATCTCACGTATCACCCGGAGCGCCTGAGCATGGAGAGCGGCCAGGCTGAGTTCGACCCGACCGATCGCATCGGTCAGCTGACGATGCGCAATCTTGATATCGCCGACAGCCGCGAGAAGTTGCAGGTGTATCGCGAGTCCGGCACGCTGCAGCTGGGCAACGCCGGAGAACTTGGGTTGCTGGCGGCGGGGGAGTAGACATTGCGCATTGCATATTGCATATTGCACACTCCGAAAAGCGTGCCCCACGTGCGACCGAAAAATCCGTTTGAAAGGTGCAGTGCGCTATGGCCAATGTGCAATGTGAAATGTGCAATGTGCGATGTGAAATGTAACTGGGATCTATGCGTATCTCTCTGATCGCTTTCGGCACGCGTGGCGACGTGCAGCCGTACGTGGCGCTGGCGCTCGGGCTGCAGGCGGCTGGCCATTCCGTGCGGATCGCCGCCGGCCGCAATTTCGGTGCGTGGATCGAACGCGAGGGCGTAGGCTTCGCACCGATCGATGTGGACATTCAGGAAATGATGCGCAGCCCGGGCGGAGTGAGCTGGGTCGAGGGCAGCCGATTGTTCACGATGCAGCATATGCGCAGGCTTTTTCGGCCGGTGGCGAATGTGGTGGCCGAAGGGGCGCTGGCGGCGTGTGAGGGCGCGGACGTGATCGTCAGCAGCTTCACGGGCGACTGGGCCGGCTCGGCGATTGCGGAGAAGATCGGAGCGCGCTACGTGAGTGGGCTGCTGCAGCCGATGCGCCCGTCGCGCGCCGGCTGGGCGACGCTGATCCCGGCGCTGGCGCATCGCATGAGCGTGCTGAACCTGCTCATGGGGCGCTTCGCGATGAACATGTTGTTCAGCGTGTTCGTGGAAGAAGTGCGGGAATTGCGCCGACGGCTCGGCCTGGCGATGATCGACTCGGCCGGCTTTCTGCGCTGGATGCACGAGACGACGACGCTGTTCGCCTTCTCCGAGCACGTGACGCCGCGGCCGGCGGACTATCCGGATGTGTGGCATCTGACCGGCTATTGGTTTCATGACGAACCGGACTGGACGCCGGACGATGCACTGGCGGAATTTCTCGCGCGTGATGGCACGCCTGTGTACGTCGGCTTTGGCAGCATGACCGACAGCGACGCGCGCGCGACGACCGAGAAAATACTGCGCGCGCAGCAGGCGGCCGGCGTGCGCGTTGTGCTGTACGGCGGCTGGGCGGGCATTCGCCCGCAGGACGCGCCTGCGGACGTGCACGTGCTGCAGCACAGCGCGCCGCATGCGCGTCTGTTTCCGCGCATGGCGGGCGTGGTGCATCACGGCGGTGCAGGGACAACGGGAGCGGCGGTGCGCGCTGGTGTGCCGCAACTCGTCGTGCCGCATTTCGCAGATCAGCCATACTGGGGCCGGCGCGTGCATGAACTCGGCGTGGCGCTGCCGCCGATCGACAAGGCGCGGTTGAGCGAGCGCGCACTCGCGAGTGCGATGCGAGCGCTGGTCGAAGACGAGGCGCTGCGGGCGAATGCGGGCGCGCTCGGTGCGCGTGTGCGCGCGGAAGACGGCATCGGCCGCGCAGTAAAGATTCTGACGGAGGTGCAGCGGTGACGGAGAGTGGGGCGAATGGTTCCGCGACGAATATTCGGCCGGCGGAGATCGACGATGTGCCGGGAATTGCGGCGTTGATCGCGGTGGACGCGCGGCTCGGTGGGCTGTTGCCGCGCTCGCCGCAGAGCATTCATGCGGCCATTGCCGACTTCATCGTGGCCGAGCACCATGAAGATGGTGCGATCGTGTCGTGCGGCGCGCTGGCGCCGATGTCGGCGAATCTGGTGGAGCTGCGTTCGCTCGCGGTCGATGTGCGTATGCGCGGCAGCGGCCTTGGCCGGCGCATGGTCGAACGGCTGGTCGAGAACGCGCGCCGACGTGAATTCGGCCAGATCTACGCGCTCACGCGCGCCGTCGAATTTTTTCTGAAATGCGGATTCGAAATTGCGGCGAAGGAAGAGTTCCCGGAGAAAGTGTGGCACGACTGCGTGAACTGCCCGTTGATCGCCGACTGTGATGAGATCGCCGTGTCGATGGATCTCGACCTGCCGGACGAAGAGCCGTTGCCGCTCGCGCCGGCGCCGGTGCAGCGCCCGTCGACGAACGTGCGCAAGGTCGTGCTGGCGTACAGCGGCGGGCTGGACACGAGCTGTGCAGTGCCGTGGCTGATCGAGACCTACGGCTGCGAGGTGATTTGTTTCGTGGCCAACGTCGGCCAGCAGGACGACCTGTCGCTGGTCGAAGAACGCGCGCTGGCGAGCGGTGCGAGCAAAGTGATCGTGCAGGACCTGCGCAACGAATTCGCAACCGAGTATTTATTTCCGCTGCTGCAGAGCGGCGCGATTTACGAAGACAAATACATGCTGGGTGCGGCGATGAGCAGGCCGTTGATCGCCAAGCGCCAGATCGAAGTGGCAGAAGCAGAAGGTGCGGACGCCGTGGCGCACGGCTCGACCGGCAAGGGCAACGACCAGGTGCGCTTCGAGCTGGCGTACATGGCGCTGAACCCCGATCTGACCGTGATCGCGCCGTGGCGCGAATGGAAGATCAAGGGCCGCGACGACGCGCTGGCGTACGCGCGCGCGCGCGGCATTGCCGTGACCGAGTCGTTCGAAGATATTTATTCGGACGACGACAACCTGTGGCATATCTCGCACGAAGGCGGCCGGCTCGAAGATCCGTGGCAGGAGCCGGACCCGCGCATGTATCAGCTCGTGGTCGATGCGGAGCAGGCGCCGGACGAATCCGAGTATGTCGAGATCGAATTCATCAGCGGCATTCCGAAGGCGCTCAACGGCACGCCGCTGGCTGCGGCCGACCTGATTCGCATGCTGAATCTGCTCGGCGCACGTCATGGCGTCGGGCGAGCCGATCTCGTCGAAAATCGCCTGGTGGGCATGAAGAGCCACGGCGTGTATGAGACCCCGGGCGGTACGATCCTGCGGGTGGCGCATCAGGGAGTGGAAGAACTGACGCTCGACCGCGACACGCGCAACTTCAAGCAGCAGGCGGCGCTGCGGTATGCCGATCTGGTCTACAACGGCAAATGGTTCACGCCGCTGCGCGATGCGCTGCAGGCGTTCGTGGCGGTGACGCAGCGCGACGTGACCGGTGTAAGCCGAGTGAAGTTGTACAAGGGCAGCGCCACGCTGGTGGGGCGTAAGGCGAACTATTCGCTGTATCGCGAAGACCTGGCGACGTTCATGAGCGACGACGTGTACGACCAGACCGACGCGACCGGGTTCATCGCGCTGTATGGACTGCAGTCGCTGGTGAAGGCGCGCGTGAATCGCAACCGCGCGATGCGACACGTGCCGCGCGATGTGGGGCGAGTGGCGGGGCGGGATTGAAGAGAGGGAAGAGGGAAGAGGAAATGGAGGAAAGATGTTCGAGCTGATCAAGGAACTGACGGAGATCGTGGCGCCGTGTGGGCAGGAAGCGGCGATCACAGATCGCATACAGGCGTTGTGGGACGAGGCAGGACTGCGCACGGAACGCACGCGCATCGGCAACGTGCTCGGGCGCATGAACGGCGGCGTGGGTGGTGATAAGAAAAAATTGCTGCTGGCGGCGCACGGCGATGAGCTGACGTTCCTGGTGCGCGACGTGCATCCGGATGGATTTCTGTGGCTGGCGAACGGGCAGGGATGGGCGCGCACGTGGAGCATGCGGAACGCGTTCACGATCGGGCAGCGCGTGACGGTGCTGGCGCGCAGCGGGTCGATCGACGGGTTCATCGGCGCGGCGACCGGGCATATCGCCACGCTGGCGCTGCCGGAGCCGGGTGACCTGACGTGGAATGATTTCTGGGTGGAGACCGGGCTGACGCGCGAAGAGCTGCGCGCGCGCGGCGTGACGGCCGGCACGCGCGTGGTGTGGAGCGCCGAGACCGTGCGGCGCGGGCCGTACGTGACCGGCAAGGCGCTGGATGATCGTGCATCGCTGGCTGTGATGACCGAGCTGGCGCGGCGTGTGCGAGGCAGGAGCCTGGGGTGGGACGT
>CAXNFZ010000096.1:0-9672 GCA_964201495.1 Chloroflexota bacterium
CGCCACCGCCCGCCCCCGAAGGGGGCGGGCGGTGGCGTGTTTCGCGGGTTTCATCAATTCGATTTTGAGCACTCCTAAATCTGAAATCTGAAACCTTCCCCATGCTACAATCATCTCTCTTTAAACGTATCAGAGGAGTCCGCCATGAAAGTGCTACTGACACAGGATGTGTATAACCTCGGCCACGCCGGCGATGTCAAAATCATTGCCGACGGCTACGGCCGCAATTTTCTGCTGCCGCGTGGTATGGCCGTTCTGGCCAGCAGCGGCGCCATCAAAAGTGCTGAGCGCATCAAAGCGCGCAGCGTCGAACGTCGCGCACGCAACCGCTCCGACGTCGAAGCGCAAGCCGCCGTCATCGGCGGAACCACGGTGTACCTGAATGCTCGCTCCGGTGAAAAGGGCAAGCTTTTCGGCTCGATCACTGCCGCCAACATCGCTGACGAACTGAGCAAGAAGCTCGGCTCCGAATTCGATAAGCGCAAGGTCGGCCTGCGTGAGCCCATCCGCGAGATTGGCTCATACAACGTCACCATTCGTCTCGCCACTGATGTCACCCCGAACATCACGGTCGTAGTGCTGCCCGAGGGCGTCGCTCCTTCCGCACCCGTTGCTGCCCCCGCTGTTGCGGAAGAATCAGCAGCCTGACGAATCTCCGAATCTTTCGCCCCAGCGTCGGCACGACATCGCGGACTCGCTGGGGCGAAATTCAGGAATTCCAAGCCCCACCCAGTGGTGGGGCTTTTCTTTTTTTTCGCAACTGCGCTATAAATCCTGAATTATGAGCACGCGCAACATCCTCGTCCACGCCACCCATGAAGCAGGCGTCAAATTCGGCGGCATCGGCGCTGTGCTCGACGGCCTCCTCAGCACACCCAGCTACCTCGCTCAGGTCGACCGCTCGATTTGCGTCGGCGCCTTCCATGCCGACAACCCGGCTGAGCTGGAACGGCTCCTCTCACCGCGCAATCGGCTTTCGATTTTCTATTACTCCACCGGCAACATCTACGACTGCTCACAGTCCTTGCGCGAAAAATTAAGCGCCGTGGAACAGGAGTTCGACGCCCGCGTGCTCTACGGACGCCGCGCCTTCGGCTCTGCCTTCCACGAAGTGCTGCTCATCGACCCCTCCACCGTCAAAACGGAGCGGCTTGCCGATTTTCACTATTTCGTCTGGCTGCACTTCGGCCTGGATTCCAGCCGCCACACCGACAACGCCGAATTCGCCACGCTCATGGCGCACGCCGAGCCGGCGTTCGCTGCCCTGCGCGCTGTGCTCGACGAATCGGAGTCCGCCGCCCCTTTCTCGCCCACGATCCTCTGCCACGAGTTCATGGGCCTGCCGCTCTGGTACGCCGCCCAGCTCACCGCACCCGGCAAGTTCGTCTCCGCCTTCGTCGCGCACGAAGTCGCCTCCGTCCGCCCGCTCGTCGAGGCCGATTCCGGCCACGACACACGCTTCTACAACGTGCTGCGCGCCGCTGAACGCGCCGGTGTCTTTCTCGAAGATGTCTTCGGCTCGCAATTGTGGAATTTCAAGCACGAGATGATCAAGACCGCCGCCGACTGCGATCACGTGCTCGCTGTCGGCGACCTCGTCGTCGATGAGCTGCGCTTTCTTGGCCCGCGCTTTCAGCACAAGCAGATCGACCTGGTCTACAACGGCACACCCAGCAAACGCTATTCGCCGGACGAAGTGCAGTCCTCCGCCGCCAAGCTGCGCTCCTACGCCGCGTCGCTCGTCGGCTTCGAACCCACGTTCGTCTTTTCGCACGTCACCCGCCTCGTCACCAGCAAGGCGCTCTGGCGCGACCTGCGCGTGCTCGAACATCTCGATGCGCTCCTCGCCGCGCGCGGCGAAAGCGCAGTCTTGCTCCTGCTCGCCTCCGGCCGCCCCGAAGGCCGCACCGCCGCGCAGGTCCACGATCTCGAACAGCACGGCTGGCCGCGCGAACACCGTGTCGGCTGGCCCGATCTGGTCGACCTCGAAGTTCCGCTCTATCAGGCCGTCACCGCCTTCAACGCCCGCGCTCGCGCCTCACACGCCGTGTTCATCAACCAGTTCGGCTTCACCCGCGACCGCATCGGCCACGGCTTCCCTGAGGGCCTGACCTTCGACGACCTGCGGCGCGGCACATCGCTCGAATTCGGCCAAAGCATCTACGAACCGTTCGGCATCGCTCAGGTCGAACCGCTCAGCACCGGCGCGCTCTGCGTCATCAGCGACGTCTGCGGCTGCCTCGGCTTCGCCAGCCGCGCCCTCGGCGACGTCACCAGCACGTCATGGGAACAACGCGTGCAGCGCCTCGAAGCCGATCTGCCCAACCTCGTCGTCACGCGCTACACCGCCCTCCCCGCAGACATGGCCGTGCTCGGCTGGCGCATGGCGCTCCACATCGGCCAGCCCGAACGCGATCACATCGAACGCGAGGAATCGCGCCGCGCCGCCGCTGTGATCTGCGAACGCCTCCCCCGCACCCCCGAACAGCGCCAGGCTCTGCTCGAAAGCGGCTTCGCTCTCGCCCAGCGCATGTCGTGGGACACCGTCGCCAGCACGCAGCTGCTGCCGGCGCTCAACATCAAACAGCAACCTCCACCGCGCACCTGGCCCAGGTGAAACCGGAATTTTTGAGCGCGGAAACCTCACCCCTGTCCCCTTGTGAGCCCCTGTCCCCCTCCCTCGCGATTTCGCTTGCGGTTCTCCCATGTCAGGCTCGATACGGCGCGCGAAATCGCGGCGGAGAGGGGCTGTCGAGCACCGCAGTCGTCTGCGCTGACGAACAGTCAGGGTCCACGTGAGGCATCGGAACCACAACTGACACACCAAAAAGCCCACGTCTCCGCGCGAGATTCCGCGTTCTTCGCGGCTTCACGTGAGACGAATTCTTCAGCAGTTCGGCCGTCCCCCGCACTGCGGTACACTCGCGTCCGAATCATGACACGCACCGACATCCGGCTCGCCCTGCCGTCGAAGGGACGCCTCCAAATCTCCACGCTCGAATTTCTCGCGCACTGCGGCTTCAATTTCAAACAGAACGGCACGCGCGGCTACATCGGCGCCATCCCGGCCCTGCCCAATGTCACCGTCCTGCTGCAGCGCCCAAGTGACATCATCACCAGCGTCTCCAACGGCGGCGTCGACCTTGGCATCACCGGCTTCGATGTCATCGCCGACGCCGCCGTCGACACGGAAATCTCCGTCCTGCACGACTCGCTCGGGTTCGGCCGATGCAAGGTCGTGATCGCCGTGCCCGAAGCACTGCCGGTGAAAACCATGGCCGAACTGGCGCGCTACGCTGCCGCGCTGCCGGCGCCGCTGCGTGTGGCCACCAAATACCATCACCTCACGCGCAATTTTCTCGAGAAGCACGGCGTCCAGCCGTTCACGCTGATCAACGCCGAAGGCTCGCTCGAGGTCGTCCCGGAAATTGGCTACGCCGACATCATCGTCGACATCGCCGAAACCGGCAGCACCCTGCAGGCCAACCGCCTGCGCGTCATCGAGGACGGCATCGTGCTCACCACACAAGCCAGCCTCGTCGCCAATCGCGCCACACTCGAACGGCCGGCCGTGCGCGCTGTCGCCATCGAGCTGCTCGAGTATTTCGAAGCGCACCAGCGCGCCGAGGGCTACTTCATGGTCGTCGCCAACGTCCGCGGCGCCTCACTCGAGGACGTCGGTCGCAAGGTCACGCTGCACACCACCCTCGGCGGCCTGCAAGGGCCGACCATCGCCCCGGTCTACCCGAACCCGGCCAGCGCCGCCGCCGACGGATCCGCTCACTGGTTCGCCGTCACCCTCGTCGTCTCACGTTCGGCGCTCACAGACGCCGTCGATCAGCTGCGCGCCATCGGCGGCAGCGGCGTCGTCGTCACGCCGATCACTTACATCTTTGAGGAACAACCCGCTCGCGCCGCAGCGCTGAGGAAAGGGTAGTCATTGCACATTGCACATTGCATATTTCACATTGCAGATCGGCTATTCTCAAAGAATCCACATACGGGTACGCTCCGAATGTGCAATGTGCAATGCGCAATGTGCAATGCGCCCTCACGCCATCCCGATGCACGCCACCCCGGCAAACATCAGCAATGCGCCAGCAAGCTTGGGCACGGTAAATTTCTCCTTCAGCACCAGCACCCCCATCAGCGCGCCGAACACCACCGAAATGCCGCGCACCGAAGTGGTGTACGCCACCGGGCTGCTCTGCAGCACGAACAGAATCACCAGATAGCCGGCCACAATCGTCGCCCCCACCACGAGAATCGAACGCCAGTGCCCGCGCAGTTCGATCATGGTCGCTTCACGCTTGCGCAGCCACAGATATGGCAGCAGGCCGATGATGCTCACCACAAGCACCAGGAAGTAGTAATACACCGGGTCGACGTGTCGGACGCCCTCTTTGTCGATCGAAGAATAAGCCGCGATCGTCACTCCGGTCAGCAGCGCCAGCTGCGATGCGCGGTTGCGCAAGGACGCCAGCGGCGCAAACAGCTCACGCAGCCGCAGCGACGTCAGCGGCGTCAAATACACACCCGTCACAATTAACCCGATCCCCAGCGCTCCCAGCGCCGACGGCCACTCACCCTGCCACATCATCGCGATCAGCGTCACGAACAGCGGCGACGATCCCCGCGACAACGGATACACCACGCTCATGTCGCCCCGCGCATATGCCCCACCCAGCAACAGGTAATACACCAGCTGCGCCATCCCCGAGACGAACACGATCCCCCAGCCCACTGCGTCGATCGGGTGCGACCGCACCCACGCAAACGGCGACAGCAGCAGCACGCCCACCACCACGGCCAGCACCACGAATACATGCTTGTCGTAGCTGCGCTTCGTCAAGAGATTCCACAAGCTGTGTCCGAAGGCAGCAAGGACGAGGGCGAGAATGGCGGGAGTAGACATTGGGGATTGGGGATTGGGGATTTCGTAACTACTCAGGCCTAAATCAGTATTTCCCGCGAAACGCGCTATTCCTTCCCCCTTCGGGGGAAGGAATAGCGTGTTTCGCGTTGGAAAAATGGATGGCCTGAGTAGTTACGGGATTTCAGATTTCAGATTCTAGATTTCAATCTGAAATCTGAAATGTAAAATCCCTTCAATGTCCGCCGAAGATCTCATCGCAAAGCACTTTCGCGAAATGCAGCCGTATACGCCGATCGTGCCGTTTGACGTGCTATCGCAGCGCCTCGGCATCCCAGCCGAGCAGCTGGTGAAGCTCGATGCGAACGAAAATCTCTACGGCCCGTCGCCGCGTGCGCTGCGCGCCGTCGCTGCGTCGAACGAGCTGCACATCTATCCCGACCCCGATCAGGCTGCGTTGCGCGAAGCAATCGCAGACTACATCGGCGTCCCTGCCGCACAAATCCTGTGCGGCGCCGGCGGCGACGAGATCATCGACCTGGTCGGCCGCGTCTTCGTACAGCCTGGCGAGGCCATCATCGACGCCCCCCCGACGTTCGGCATGTACAAGTGGCTGGCCGACATCCTCGGCGCGCGCTATGTCTCCGTGCCGCGCCGCGCTGATTTCTCCGTCGACATCGAAGCCGTGCGCGAAACAGCGCTGCACACACCCGGCGCCAAGCTGCTCTTCATCGCCAACCCCAATAATCCCGACGGATCCCTCACCTCGCTCGATGCGCTCCGCCGCCTGCTCGACCTGCCGCTCATCATCGTCGTCGACGAGGCCTACATCGATTTCAGCAGCCACCCCAGCGCCGCCAGCCTCGTCGCCGAACACGACAACCTGATCGTGCTGCGCACGTTCAGCAAGCTCGCCGGTCTGGCCGGCATGCGCGTCGGCTACGGCGTGTTCGCGCCCAGCGTCATCCGCCACCTGTGGAAGGTAAAACAGCCATACACGCCCAACGTGGCCGGCAGCATCGCTGCCATCGCCTCGCTCGCCGATCACGAATGGCTCGCCGCCGGCGTGCGCAACATCGTCGCCGAACGCGAGCGCATGTCCGCCACCCTCTCGCGCACCGGCTGGCTCACGCCCTTCCCCAGCGAAACCAATTTCGTGCTCTGCCGCGTCTCCGACAACGCACCGTGGCGCGCACAGCACGATCTGCCCATCGGCAAAGAGCTGAAGCTGAAACTCGAACAGCACGGCATCCTCGTGCGCTTCTTCGACAAGCCCGGCCTGCGCGACTGCATCCGCGTCAGCGTCGGCAAACCCGAACACACGGACACGCTGATTCATGCTCTCGAAAATTTGTAGCACGCTGAATACAAAATTCCCCCTCTCCCCTTTCCCAACTATGAACATCGGCATCATCGGCACCGGATCCATGGGGCGCACGCACGCAGCGTCGTTCGCCAGGACGCACGCACGCATCGCCGGCTTCGTCACGCGCAGCGGCCGCTCTGCGCTGGCGGACGAATTCGGTGCACCAGCATTCGCTCACCTCGAAGACATGCTCCCGCACGTCGACGTGGTCGACATCTGCACGCCCACCACGCAGCATCTTGCCCAGGCACGCGCCGCCGCCGCCGCCGGCAAACATGTGATCTGCGAAAAGCCGCTCGCGCGCACCGTCGCCGACGCCGAGGCGATCGTCGCCGCCTGCGAAGCCGCCGGCGTGCGCCTGCTCGTCGCACATGTGCTGCGCTACTTTCCCGACTACGCTCACGCCCGCGCCGAAGTGGCGCGCGGCGCGCTCGGCGAAGTGTGCGAGCTGCATCTGCTGCGCGCCGGGCACCTGCCCACCAAAGCGCATGAGAACTGGTTCACCGATCTCGACGCCTCCGGCGGGCCGCTGTTCGACCTGCTGATCCATGACTACGACTTCGCCCGCTGGGTCGCCGGCGAGGTCGTCGACGTGCAGGCGCGCTCGAGCGGCGGCGCGAATGCGCACGCGTTCGTCACGCTGCGACATGCCAGCGGCGCCGTCACGCACATCGAAGGCGGCTGGCACCTCGGCCCAGGTGAATTCCGCACATCACTCGAAATCGTCGGAACCCTGGGCACACTGCGTGCTTCGAGCGACGCGCGCCCGTACGATGATGCACAGCCGCAGGTCGATCCGGCTGCGGTGCGCAACCCGTACGACCTGCAGGCGCAGGAGTTCTACGATGCTCTCGCGCACAACGCACCCGTGCGCGTGGCGCCGCGCGACGGCGTCGAAGCGGTGCGCATCGCCGTGGCGGCGACGGAAACGTACCCGTCTTCTTAGAAGCCGGGTACGTTTCCTTCGTTTCGCAGGTGACGCACGCCCTCACACCTGCGGATCCGGATTCTCGGTCGGAGCCAGCGACTCGAGCTCGTCCCACAGCGCAGCAGGGATGGCCACTGCCGCCAGCTCGATCGTCTGCGCGATGCGCTCGGGTTTGCTCATGCCGATGATCGTGGAAGTCACGCGCGGGTCGCGCATCGAAAACTGCAGCGCCGCCGCCGCCAGCGGGACGCCATGGCGCGCGCAGGCCGCTTCCATCTGCCGCGCTCGCTCCACGATCGCTTCGTCCGCAGCCCGATACGCGTAGCGCGGATACGCGCTCGGCCCCTTCGCCAGCATGCCGCTGCCGTACGGCGCAGCATTCAGCACTGCCACGCCGCGCGCATGCGCCACCGCCAGCAGCGGCTCGGCATTGCGATTCAGCAGCGTGTAGCGGTTGTGCGTGATCACCACGCTGAACGCGCCGGTCTCCACGTAACGAATCTCCATGTCTGTCGGCCCGCCAGCCACGCCGAGGTGCTCGATCAGCCCTTCGCTCTGGCACTGCTGCAGCACTTCCAACGGCCCGCCTTTCGACATGACGTTCTCGAACGTCGTGTGCTCGGGGTCGTGCAGATGCACCAGCTGCAGCTTGTCCACGCCCAGCAGCTTCAGGCTGCGTTCCACCGAGCGCCGCATCTGCGCGCCGCTGAAATCGCCGGTCTGCATGCTGCGATCGGCCTTCGTCGCCAGCACGACGCCAGCCGGCAATCCGCCGCGCGCGCGCAGCGCCAGCCCGATGCGACGTTCGCTCTCACCGTCGCCGTACGAATAGGCGGTGTCCAGGAAATTCACCGGGCTGTCCAGCACGGCATTCACTGTGGCGACGGCCTGTTCTTCGGAAACACTGTAGCCGAACGTCTCCGGCATGTTGCCGAGCGGGGCGCAGCCGATGCAGACGGGAGTGACCGACAAACCGGTGCGGCCCAGCGGCCGCTGTGCGAGATTATTCATTGAAAATAGATTCATCCTTCGGCGGCTTCGGCGGCGCCTCCGCCGTGATATACAGCGGACGCTGCTTCACTTCATCGTAGATGCGCCCGAGATATTCACCCAGCACACCCAGGAAGATCAACTGCACGCCGCCCAAAAACAACACCGCGATCAGCGTCGATGCCTGCCCCATAAAAAAGCTGGCGTCCAGCATGCGCAGCACGACCACCACCGGCATACTGATCAATGCCAGCGCCGACACGATAAATCCCAGCGTCGTCGCCAGCTGCAACGGCACGTACGAGAAACTCGTGATCGCATCACTGGCGAATTTCACCATCTTGCGCAGCGGATACTGCGTCGTCCCGGCATAGCGCTCGGCACGGTCGTAGCGGATTCCCGTCTGCTTATACCCCACCCACACCGACAGCCCGCGCATGAATCGATGATGCTCGCGCATCCGCCGCAGCGCCAGCACCACCTTGCGATCGATCAAACGGAAATCGCCGGTGTTGCGCGGAATGCTGATCGACGCCAGCCGCTGAATCAGCGTATAAAACGCCGCTGCCGTCGCCAGCTTGAAGCGCGTCTCACCCGCGCGCGTCGCCCGCTGCGCATACACCACCTCGAAGCCCTCACGCCATTTCGCCACGAGCGAATGAATCACTTCGGGCGGATCCTGCAAGTCCGAATCGATGATCACCACAGCGTCTCCCTCCGCATAATCCATGCCGGCGGTGATCGCAATCTGATGTCCGAAGTTGCGCGAGAATTTGATCAGCTTCACACGTGGATCGCGCGCACGCAGCTCTTCCCCGATCTCCGGCGACCGGTCGCGGCTTCCGTCGAAAACGAGCAGCAACTCACTCGGCCCGTCCAACGCATCCATCACCACAGAAACGCGGCGATGGAATTCGACAAGCGTACCCTCTTCGTTGAATACCGGCGCGATGATGGAATAACTAGGTCGCGTCTGCTGCATAGTGAAAATATTCTACGGGACGACCGACCTCTACGGGTGCATCCACGATTTGGGGCGAATCTCAACAGAGGACGCGGAGAAGGCGAAGCACGCAGAATTTCGCGGGCGAAACCTCGCGCGGAGACGCGGAGTTGCAGAGACGCGGGCTTTTTTTGCGGAATGTATTTCTCACGCAAAGCCGCGAAGCACGTGAAGGGAAAATCTTGTGGTCGCTTTCCATGCCTTCCCCTGAGGACGATTCTTCAGCGACGCAACGGATATCTCTTCGCGTTCTTCGCGTTCTTCGCGTGAGAAATTTTTTCGCCCCAACGGCGGATGCGCTCTAGTCGTTCGTCGTCGGATTCAGCAGTCCTTCCGGCTTCTCCCCGCGCAGCGCCTGCAGCGCCTGGCGCGCCGCCGTCTCGTACAGCCGATGATGGCCGGCCCACGTGTGGCTGGCGATGTGGTCGGTCAGCACGACGTTGTCCAGCTGCAGCAGCGCAAGGTCCGACGCGAACGGCTCACGATCGAAAACATCGAGCCCGGCGCCGCCG
>CAXNFZ010000097.1:0-9671 GCA_964201495.1 Chloroflexota bacterium
GGGGAAATGATAGCGCGGCGCGGAGGCGCGGAGGCACCCCCGGACCTCGTCGTTACAATCCCTGGCCGTGTTGAAAATCATGTCTCTTATCGGCACCCGACCGGAGGCCGTCAAAATGGCGCCGGTCGTCACCGCCGTCGAACGCCATCCCGAGATGCAGTCGATTCTGTGCGTCACGGGACAGCATCGTCAGATGCTCGACTCGGTTTTGCGCACGTTCGATTTGCGTCCTGACGCCGACCTCGACGTAATGCAGCCGAATCAGCAGCTCGCCGGGACCACTGCTCGCATCCTGGTGCGTGTCGACGAGGTGCTGGCGCAGTTCCGTCCAGACTGGGTGCTGGTGCAGGGAGACACGACTACGGTGATGGCGGCGGCGCTGGCGGCGTTTTACCGCGGCGTGCGTGTCGGGCACGTTGAAGCGGGTTTGCGCACGCACGATATGCGTTCGCCTTTTCCGGAAGAGGCGAACCGTCGCATCGCTGATTTGCTGGCGGATCTCTACCTTGCGCCGACGAGTGCATCGCGTGAGAACCTGTTGCGCGAAGGGGTGCGGCCGGAGCGCATCATCGTCACTGGCAACACCGTTGTCGACGCGCTGCTCATGGTGCGCGGGCGCGTGCGGGATCGCGACCTGAGCGCGCTCACCGGTTCGCTCGAGGGGCGGCGCCTGATTCTGGTGACGTCGCATCGGCGTGAGAGCTTCGGCGAACCTTTCTTAAACACCTGCCGTGCATTGCGCCATCTCGCGGAGAAATATCGTGACGAAGCACAGTTCGTTTACCCGGTGCACTTCAACCCGAATGTGCAGCAGCCGGCGCGCGAGATGCTCGGAAATCTGCCGAATCTGACGCTCACCGATCCGGTCGACTACGAGACGATGGTGGCGCTGATGGATCGTTCGTACATGATCCTGAGCGACTCCGGCGGCATACAGGAAGAGGCTCCAAGTCTGGGCAAGCCCCTGCTGGTGCTGCGCGAAAAGACCGAGCGCCCGGAAGTCGTCGCCTGCGGCGCCGCGCGCCTCGTCGGCACTGATTTTGATGTAATTGTGCGTGAGGCCGATCGACTCATGCGCGATGAATCGGCGTATCGGGCGATGGCAACCGCGGGGAATCCGTATGGCGACGGCCACGCCGCGGAGCGCACTGTGCAGGCGGTCGCCGATTTCGTCGCATAGCCTGCACAGGAATTGCTACGGGGGGCAGCCATGGTGTTTCTATAGCCATAGCACGACGATCGCCGCAGCCATCAGCTGGGGGCATCTGCCAAAAGGGGCGAATTTCGACAGTAGATTTGTCTCACGCGAAGGCGCGAAGAACGCGAAGGAAAGAGCTTGTGATGGCTTTTTCGTGCCTTCGCTTGAGGAAGTTTCTTCGGCGACGGAATTCAGATCTCTTCGCGTTCTTCGCGTTCTTCGCGTGAGAGATATATTCGCCCCTTTTGGCGATTTGGCGATTTGGCGATTTGGCGAATGCACCCGTCCGCGAAGGGACGAAAGTCGCACGCGTAGTTGCGAAAAAGACAGGAAATCTTCCTCTCCCCTCTCTCCTCTCTTCCCTCTCTTCCCTCTCTCCTCTCTTCCCTCTCTCCTCTCTCTCCTCTCTCTACTTCTTTCGCCCTTCCCTGCGTTGCAGCAACTGCGACAGTACGACTAATCCGACTGAGAAGACCAGCATGAGCGTCGAAATTGCATTGATCTCCGGCGTGACGCCCTTCCGAATTTGTCCCCAGATGTAGACCGGCAGTGTCTGCCAGCCTTTGCCGTTCACGAAAAACGAAATTACGAAGTCGTCGAGCGACAGAGTGAAGGCGAGCAGGGCGCCGCTGATGATGCCCGGCATAAGCATGGGCAGTGTGATGCGCGTGAACGTGATCCATTCGTTCGCGCCGAGGTCCTGTGCAGCTTCCTCGATGGAGCGATCGAAATCGGCCAGGCGCGCGCGCACGGTCAGATACACGAACGGCATCGAGAATGCGATGTGAGAGACGACGAGCGTGAACAGGCCTCGTTCGATCTGTACCAGCGCGAAGAACAGCAGCAGCGAAATGCCGGCCACGATTTCGGGGACGATGACGGGCATATAGAAGATGCCGTCCCACAGCGCTTTGCTGCGGAACTGGTAGCGCTCCATCGCCAGCGCCGTGAGTGTGCCGATGACGACTGCGCCAGTCGTAGCGAGCACAGCAACGAGCAGGCTGACCCCGGCGGCCTCGATGATGCGGGCGTTGTTGAACATGCGCTCGTACCAGTTCAGCGTGAAGCTTTGCCACACTGCGCCGGAGCGCGCGCTGTTGAACGAGAACAGGATCAGGACGACGATTGGGACATATAGAAAAGCGAACGCAGTCAGGGTGATGAGCAGAAGAGTAAGTCTGCCCGGCGAAGTTTTTGCAGTGCCGCGCGGCCGTGGTTGAATTTCGTCGCGTTCGCCGAGTAGGACGACGGGGGTGTTGCTTGCCATTTCGTGGGGATTGATTACACCAGACTGGTGCGTTCACCGCGCCCGCTGCGGAAGTAGATCATGGCGGCGATTGTCACGATGATCATCATGACCAGGGACAGCGCCGAGCCGAACGGCCAGTTCGCGCCTGTGCTGAACTGCTGTGCGATCGAGTAGCCGATCATGTTCGTGCGGCCGCCGCCCATGAGCTCGACTGTGATGTACGAGCCGATCGACGGCACGAATGTCAGAATAGCGCCGGCGACGAGGCCGGGGGCCACCAGCGGCAGCATGACGCGCACGAAGGCATTGACCAGATTTGCACCGAGGTCGGCTGCCGCTTCGAGCATCGTCCAGTCGAACTTTTCCAGCGACGTGTAGAGCGGCAGGATCATGAAAGGCAGGTTGCCATAGACCAGGCCGAGCATGACGGCGCCGGGTGTGAACAGCATGTCGAGCGATTCGAGCCCGACGGCGCGCAGCAGCGTGTTGATCGGTCCGTTGCCGCGCAGCATGAATTGCAGCGCGTAGGTACGGACGAGGAAGTTCGTCCAGAACGGAATCATCAGCAGGATCAGCGCGATATTGCGGCGATGGCGCGGCAGACGCGCCATGAACAACGCCACTGGGAACGCGATCAGCAGCGTGACCAGTGTGCTCGTCAGCGCCAGCCAGACCGAGCGGGCAAACAAATCGAGATACAAGCCTTCGAACAGGCGCACCTGCAGGCTTTCCGTCGGCGCTCCCGGCGCTCCCAGCGTCACCGACGGCGCAAAGCGAATGTCACGCACGATGTTGCTGTAGTTGTCGAGCGTGAGTGGCAGAGAGGGCGCGCCGTTCTGATTGCGCGACAAAAAGCTGATGCTGCCCATCAACAGGAGTGGGATTAGAAAAAACACGGTCAGCCAGAAGCCGCCGGGGAAGAGCAGGCCGAACACTTGCAGCGCCTGGCTGCGTCGGATCGCCGCGAACATCTAGGGGAATTTCTCCTCGCGCAGCTCATCGCGCACGAAAATGACAATCGACGAGATGAGGTGATAGAGCGGATACGCCGCTGCGGCGTAAACGAGCAGCATGGGCGGCGGACCGTCGAGGTTGATGATCAGCACGAAGGTAAGGAGAGCAGCGATCAGAATGACCACCCGTTCGATTTTTTTGACGGCCTGCGACGAAGGAAATTTCACTGGCATGAGCGTGAGCAGCGCCAAAAACAGAATGATGGCTGCGTTGGCGATGGGCGACAGATTCAGCACATAGAGGAACAGCGCCACGGCGTTCCAATACGATGGAAAGCCGGTGAAGTATTTATCTGCTGTTTTTGCGCCCTCGCTGCAGAAGCCGTAGGCAGAGCAGACCAGCGCGATCAGCAGCACGATGGCGAACTGTCCGGGCACCAGATGGAATTGCCAGATGAAATAGATCGGCACCATCGTGTACGTCATGTAATCGATGATGTCGTCGAGCTTGCGGCCGTCGAAGTGCGGCGTCCAGCGCTTGACGTCGAAGCGACGGGCCATCGGGCCGTCCGTGCCGTCGATGGCGATGGCCAGCATCAGAATGAGAAACATATCGCGCGCGCGACCCTCGGAGGCGGCCAGCAGCGCGAGAAAAGCGCACGGCAGGCCGAGCGCGGTGTACGCGTGCACCATCCAGGCGCGCAGCTTGCTCTGTCGGTCGGAAAGGATGATTCTTCTCTGCATGTTGTCCAGACTCCTCGTCTCACGTCGAACTGATGCGAACCGTCACGCGACACACTGATGATTATGCCCCGCGCTGAATTCCGCACCGAGCAACCACTCTCATGCTGTTCGATATAAAAATGCACCTGCGACTGATCGCACGCCGCGCATATTCTAGTGAAGCCGAGACGCACGAGTGATGCACTAATTCGTCATAACAAGAGCATTTTCCGGCCTGAATGTGAGCCACGCCGGTTCCCCCGGGCGAAAGAAATAGTTGGGGTCGAGCGTGCTCAGTGAATTCTGTTCCCACACATCGAGACGCATATGGTCGAGGTCAACCATCACACGTGTATCGCTGCCGACATAGGCGATCGAAGATACGCGCACTTCGTATGTGTTCGGCGCACCAGATGGTTGTTCGACCAGCTGGGCCTTTTCGGGTCGCACCGAGAGTGTGGCGCTGGCGCCGGCGCGCAGGCCGGGCAGGGCGCGTCCGATGAAGCGTCGGCCATCTGCCTCGATCGTGGCGAATTCGGCGTTGGCCTCGACGACCATGCCATCGATGAAATTCGTCTCGCCGATGAAGTCGGCCACGAAGCGACAGTTCGGTCGTTCGTAAATCTCGAGCGGCGTGCCGACCTGCAGCACTTTCCCTTTCGAGAACACAGCGATGCGATCGCTCATCGTGAGCGCCTCTTCCTGGTCGTGCGTGACGAAAATGAACGTGATGCCGACCTCGCGCTGCAGCGTTTTGAGCTCGATTTGCATCTCCTTGCGCAGTTTGGCGTCGAGCGCGCCGAGTGGTTCATCGAGAAGCAGCACTTGTGGCCGATTCACCAGCGCGCGCGCCAGCGCCACACGCTGCTGCTGTCCGCCCGACATCTGCTTCGGAAATCGGCGAGCCATCTGCGGCAGTCGCACGAGATCGAGCACTTCACCGACGCGCCGGCGAATTTCCTGCAGCGGTGTGCCCTTCATTTCCAGGCCGAAGCCGACATTTTGCTCGACTGTCATGTGCGGAAAAAGCGCGTACGACTGGAAGACGGTGTTGACGTTGCGCTGAAACGGCGGCGTGTCGCCCACGTCGCGGCCGTTGATCAGCACATGTCCGCTCGTCGGTCGCTCGAAGCCGGCGATCATGCGCAGCGACGTGGTCTTGCCGCAGCCCGACGGACCGAGCATGGCGAAAAATTCCTGTTGCCTGACTGCAAGGGACACGTGGTCGACGGCGATGGTCTCGCCGAAGGTCTTCACCACGTCCTGCATTTCGACTGCGAAATCGCTGGCCAACACACTCCTCCGATAAACTGCTCAGAGCGATTGCTCATCACCCGGGTGGCACATTTCCCGAATTGCCTCGATCGTAACTGCTCAGGTCCAGGCCGATTTTTCTCGTGAAACACGCTGTCTATCCTCTGCTCGAAGAGGGACAGTCGGCGGCAGATACATCGGCATGTTTCGGAGATTGAACCAACGACGGACTGGGTCGTTACTGCGAATGAGGCGCTGTGGTTTGGGAATTGATTTGCGGGTGTCAAGCCTTTAGCGGGCGGATTATAGTGCGCTCCCATGCGCATGCACGTTTCTCTGGACCTCGAAACCACCGGCCTCGACCCCGTCTCGGACGCAATTCTCGAGATCGGCGTCGTCAAATTCCGTGGTGACGAAGTGATCGACGAATGGCAGTCGCTGATCGACCCCGGTCGTTCGATTCCACCAAATATTACGCAGCTGACCGGCATCACCCAGGAGATGGTGCGCAGCGGGGGCATTTCGCTGCAGCAGGCGTTTCGCGAGGTGCGGGAAATCGTCGGCGATTTGCCCGTGGTTGGTCACAGCGTCAATTTCGATCTCGGCTTCATGCGCCAGCAGCGCCAGCTGACGACGAATCGCGGCGTGGACACGTTCGAGCTGTCGAGCATTCTGGTGCCGAATGCCGGCCGTTACACGCTGGGTGCGCTGGCGAAGGAGCTCGGCATCGAGCTGCCGGCGACGCATCGCGCGCTGGACGACGCGCGCGTGGCGCACCGGCTGTACGTGAAGTGCTTCGAGCGGGCGGCGACGCTGCCGCGCGAAGTGCTCGAGGAAATCGTGCGCGTCGGGGTGATGAGCAACTCGTCGTTTTCGGATTTCTGGCATGACGCACTCGAGGAACAGCAGCGCGGCACACTCAGCACCGGCGGCGGTGCGCGTGCGTCGAAACAGACTGCCGGTGCGCGGCGCAGTTCGTTGGTGAAAGGCCTGTCCGCGATGGATGCGCGGCCGCTCAAGCCGAACGACACGACGAACCCGCTGGACGTCGAAAAAGTCGCTGGGCTGCTTTCCGCCGAGGGGCCATTCGCCAGGCAGTTCGCCGGCTACGAGCCGCGTGAGCCGCAGGTGGAGATGCTGCGCAAAGTTGCGCAGACGTTCAACGAAGGCGGTATTTCATTCGTTGAGGCTGGCACCGGCACTGGCAAGAGCGTGGCGTATCTTGTGCCGGCGATGCTGTGGGCGATTCAAAATGGCCAGCGCGTCGTGGTGAGCACCAACACGATCAACCTGCAGGAGCAGCTGGCTGAGAAGGACGTGCCGGCGGTGATCGGCATTCTCGGCACCGAAGCGCGTGCTGCCGTCATGAAAGGCAAGGGGCGCTATCTGTGTCCGAACCGATTCGCCGAGCTGCGCCGCAATGGGCCGAAGTCGGATGTGGATGTTAAGGTGCTGACGAAACTTCTGATCTGGCTGCCGAACACGCAGACCGGCGATGCGGACGAACTGTTCATCCCGAGCCCGCCCGAGCGCCAGTCGTTTCAGCGTTTGTCCGCGCAGAACCCGATCTGCAACGCCAACACGTGCAGCGCCACCGACTGCTTCTTCTATCAGGCGCGCCGGCGTGCCGAATCCGCGCACGTGGTGATCGTCAATCATGCGTTGCTGCTGGCGGACATGGCAGTCGAAAATCGTGCGCTGCCGGAATATAAATATCTCATCGTCGACGAGGCGCATCACCTTGAATCGGCGGCGACGGATGCATTGACCTACACGATGGACCGCGAAGAGCTTGGTCGCGTGCTGGGCGAGCTTGGGCGCACGGTGAGCCGCCGTGCGAGCGGGCTGTTGCCGGAGATCGCCAGCCAGGCGCGCACGTCGCTGCCGCCGGACAAGAGCGCGCCGATCGAAGAGCAGTGCGACAAGGGGCTGAAAGCTGCGGGCACGGCGTGGTCGGCGTTCGTGCAATTCCACGACGAGGCGCACGAGTTTTTTGCCGATGCGATCGAAGGGAAGAGCGACTACGCGCAGAAGATTCGAATCACGCCGGCGCTGCGCCATCGCGCGGCGTGGGATCGGCTCGAGATGGCGTTCGACAAATTCAACTCCGAGATGAACCTGCTGATCCGGCCGCTGAACACGCTCAGCCGTGCGTTGACCGAGATGATCGAAGTGGGCAGCGGCGACTTCGACATGCTGGCGTCGCAGCTGGCGGGGCAACTGCGTTTCCTCGTTGAGTCGTCCGAGCAGATGCGGGGGATTATTGCGTCGCCGGACGACAAGATGATTTACTGGGCAGAAATCGAGCTGCGCCGCGGCGTGCGCCAGCCGCGCATGTCGTTGAACGCAGCGCCGCTGCACGTGGGTGAACGCCTGAAGAAGCAGCTGTGGGACGGCAAGGAGGCGGTCGTGATGACCAGCGCCACCATGCGCACGACGGACAGCGGCAATCGCTCGCTGCCCAGCTTCGCCTACATCAAGGATCGCCTGGAGGCGCAGGATGCGGCCGAGCTGGCGGTGGACTCCCCGTTCGACTATCCGTCGTCGACGTTGCTGTATCTGGTGAGCGATGTGCCCGAGCCGAATCAGCAGGGCTATCAGCAGGCGCTCGAGAAGGGCCTGATCGAGTTGTTCACCGCATCGGGCGGCCGCGGGCTGGCGCTGTTCACCAGCTACACCGCGCTGCGCGCGACCGCCAAAATCGTGGCGCCGGTGCTGCAGAAGCACGACATCCTGGTGTACGAGCAGGGCGACGGCGCATCACGTCGCGTCATGGTCGACCAGTTTCGCAACGCCGAGCGCGCCGTGATGTTCGGCACCCGCAGCTTCTGGGAGGGCGTCGACATTCAGGGCGACCGGCTCAGTGCGCTGGCGATCTGCAAGCTGCCATTCGATGTGCCGACCGATCCGATTTTCGCCGCGCGCAGCGAGACGTTCGAGAACTCGTTCAACGATTACTCCGTGCCGGAGACCGTGCTGCGGTTTCGGCAGGGGTTTGGTCGGCTGATCCGCAGCCGCAGCGATCGCGGCGTGATCGCCGTGTTCGATCGACGCATGATCAGCAAGAATTATGGCGAGGCGTTCATCAAGGCGTTGCCCGGACCAACCACGCGCCGCGCGCCGCTGGCTATGCTGGGGAAGAACGTGCGGGAGTGGCTTGGCTAGCTGCCGCACGATTCAGTACTCGCTCCGCCTGCCGCACGATCGGCGCATCGATCATGCGGCCGTCGAGGGTGAAGGTGCCAGCGCCGGCGGCCTGTTGTGTGGCGGCGGCGTCGACGATGCGGCGGGCCAGTGCGATTTCGTCGTCGGTGGGTGAGAAAGCGCGCTGGACTACTTCGAGCTGCAGCGGGTGGATGGCCTGTTTGCCGACGAAGCCGAGTTGACGGCCGACGCGGCATTCCGCCTTGATGCGCTCGTGATCATCGATCTCGTTGCAGACCATGTCGATGGCATCGAGGCCGAATGCGGCGGCGGCGGTGACGACGGCGCTGCGTGCGTAAAAAACCTCCCAGGCTTCACGGGTGCGCACGGCGCCGGTGAGCACGCAGAAATCCTCGGCGCCGAAGATCAGCCCATTCAGGCGGCCGCGGCCGGCGGCGCAGATTTCGCGCAACGCCAGCACCGCACGTGGTGATTCGATCATCGCCACCAGGCCGGTGTCGCCCTTCGGATTGCATTCGTCGAGCATGGCTACAGCACGTCGCACGTCTTCCGGCGTGTCAGCCTTCGGCAGCACCAGCGTGTCGATCGACGCGGCAAGTACTGCACGCGCGTCGGCTTCGAAGAATTCTGTGCCGACGGCATTGACGCGCACCATGCGTTCGCGGTGTCCGAAATCAAGCGTTTGCAGCGCCTCGACTGCGTTGGCTCGCGCTTCCGCTTTTCGATTGAGCGCGACTCCGTCCTCGAGCTCAACGATGACGGAGTCGGCGATGGATTGTGCTGCCTTGACGATCTTGCGCGGATCGGCGGCAGGTGCGAAGAGCAGGGACTTGCGAGGAAAGGGCATGCAAGGATTGTCGCACTGCTTCGTCGGGAGGCATCCGGAGATGAGTGCAGCGATCGACGGCAGATTTGTCTCACGCGAAGCCGCGAAGAACGCGAAGAGGTCCGAATCCCGTTACCAAAGAATCTTCTTCGAGCAAAGACGAGGAAAAGCTATAAAAATCTCTGTCCTTCGCGGCTTCGCGTGAGGAAAATCTGCTGTCGAAATCTGTCGTAACTACTCAGGTCATCCATTTTTCCAACGCGAAACGCGCTATTCCTTCCCCCCGAAGGGGGGAAGGAATAG
>CAXNFZ010000098.1:0-9633 GCA_964201495.1 Chloroflexota bacterium
TGGTGAGTGAAGTGGGAGTGCGCAAAGCCCAATTGGTATCCGCGAAACACGCCATCGCCCGCCCCCTTCGGGGGCGGGCGATGGCGTGTTTCGCGGGTTTCATCAATTAGATTTTGAGCACTCCCTCGAAAGTCGACTCTGAGGCAGTGTGGCACAATGCCGCATCGCATGAATTTTCGCAGCTACTCTGTTCGGGTCCTGTGTATATCGCTCGTGGCTTTTGTGCTGCGGATCGCGGGTATGACGACGCGCAGCCTGTGGACGGATGAGTCCTTCACTCTGCTGCGAATTCAGGGAAGCTGGGCCGACATGTTCACCAATGCGGTTCTGCGTCAGGGCATCCCGACGACTGACCTGAATCCGCCTGTGTATTTCGCGGCACTGAAGGCATGGACGCTTGTCAGTGGAGACACGGAATTCGTGCTGCGTTTGTTTTCGGTGTTCTTCGCGGTGCTCGTGGTGCCGCTGACGGCGATGCTGGGGCGGCGGCTTCATTCGGCATCAGCGGGATTGTGGGCTGCCTTGTTCGTGGCGACGTGTCCTGCTTCGCAGTGGTATGGATGGGAAGTGCGCAATTACTCGATCATCGAGGCATTTGCGCCGGTGAGCCTGATATTGGCCGCAGCACTCACGGATGGACGCATGAAGCGTTTGCCAGCCATCGCAGCGTGGGTGGTCGTTGCCCTGCTGGGGATATTCACTCACTACACGTTTGCCGGATTTGCTGCTGGGCAATTGCTGGTCATCGCGGTGGCTGCAGTGGCTGCGATGAGGCGGATCGAGATTCGCAGAATTCTGTTGTGGTCTGGAATCGGCGTGATCACGATTGCGTTGATGTTTGCAGGTGGGCTGGGCGAGACTCTGCTGCAGGCCGTCCGGCTGCATGTATTGCCGTATTGGACGGCGCCGCGCGGCACAGTGATTAATCCTCTCGATTTGTTGCGGGACATTGGTGCGGCAATGGCCTTCGGATTTCGTGCAGCTGACCCGACGGGTGTTGTGATCACGATTGGATTTCTCGGCATGGCTGCGCTGGGTCTGATCTGGCTCGGTCGACGTGCTGCGCTGATGCTGGGTGCGATCATCGGATCCCTGGGGATGTGGTGGGGTTTGGCGATCGTCATTCCGAATCAGCCGTCGTTTCGGTACTTCATTGCGCTTGTGCCGCTCTTGTATGTCGCCTCTGCGGTCACGCTGGTCGTCGTTGCTCGCCATCTGCGCAAAAGTAAGGCGCGCTGGGCGGGCATGGTTGTGCCGGGGATGCTTGCCGCACTCGTGCTCCTCCCGCATGCGCATGGCCTGCGGAATACGTTTACGCCCGGCGAGACTGCCCAGGATGATTGGCGCAGCTGGGCGCGATATCTGCGCGATCATTGGCGCCCCGGTGACGTCGTCGTGCTGAATCTACTGACGCCTGAGTCGATCGTCAGGCGTTACCTTGGAGACCTGCCAATCGATCAACTGACTTTCGAAGATTTGCAGAGCGGCCGCGTTGTCGGCATTCGCTCCGCTGAAGATCTTGCGAGGAAATATGATCGTGTCTGGGTTGCGAACACGGGCGGCGACTTCAGCAACGTGGACATTGCGCGATGGCTGCCGGGCCTGACACGCAGCGACATGGAGCGGTTTTCTTCACGCAGCACGATTCTTCAGCTGGAGTTGTATGTATTGCACGACAACCTGGCAGGGGATGTATCTGCAGATATCGACCGAGTTTCGGGATTGTCTGCGGTGCGGCTGGCTGGTTGGGAAATTCTGTCGGGCAATCCGTACCATAGCAGCACGAATTTTCAACTGCGTGCGGCGTGGATGCGGGATGCAGGTGCCGGACCGTGGCGGGAGCCGACAAACCTGCGGGTGCGGCTGCAGACAGGAGATGTGGTGTGGCTGAGTGCGGAAGTGCCGGCGAATCTGCAGAACGCTCCGGCGCGCTGGGGTGCTGAAGGTGCGCAGGTGTTTTATGAAACGTACGTGATTCCTGCGCCGCCGGGCCTGCCCGTGCAGGACTACGTGCTGCATCTCGACATGGCCGTCGGCGACAAATACGAAGTGTGGCAAACCGTGACAGCGCCTGTCGCAGCAGAGGATCGAGACTGCTGTCTTGTGTTGGCGCCGCCGGCTGTGCGTGACGTGTGGACCGCATCCGATGCGGCGCTGGCGCGGGTTGAATTCCCGGAACGCGTGCGTTTCGGTGCGCGGCTGCCGCTTGTGCTGAGCTGGCGGCGAACAGCGACGAGTGCGGCCCCGTGGCAGACGCGCGTGAGTCTGGCGCCATGGATCGGCGAGACGATTGCTCAGGATGAAGTGGAAACGGGTGGAGGAAATGTGCCGATCACGCAGTGGCCGCTCGACGGCTGGGTGCGCGAGATGCACACGCTCGATGTGCCATTCGACACAGCGCCTGGCCTGTATCGCATTCTGCTCGAGCGACGGCGTGGCGAGCAGCGTGTGGATGACACGATGCTCGGCATGATCCGAATCGAAGCATATCCATCGAGCCTGGTACCGGCGGATGCGAACATGAAAATTGCGGCGAATATCGGGGATCTGGCACTGCTTGGCCTGCGCATCCCGGAGATGCGCCGTGGAGAGACCCTCGATCTGCATACGCATTGGCGAGTCGAGCAGAAGCCGACGCGAGACGGCGTGCTCTTTTTGCACATCCACTTGCCGGATGGGAGCGCAGGCCCGCAGGACGACAACCCTCCTGAGCGCGGGCAGCGTTCGACGCTCAGTTATGGATCGGGCGACGGGATTGATCAGATTCATCGTGTGACGATTCCGGCTGATGCTCCTGCGGGGGAATATCAAATCTATGTCGGAATCTATGATGTCGACGATCAGGAGCGCTGGCCGGTGACGCAGAACGGTGTGCCCGTGCAGGACAACTTGATCATGGTGGGCACGTTTACGTTAAAACCATGAAACCCGAATCGCTGATTAAAAATCTGGGCAGCGGAGCATCGAAAAACGTACGTATAGCGCTGCTGAGTGCGGGGGTAAGTGCGGGGGCGACGCTTCTCTATGTGGCGCTGCTGCTGCTGCAGCCACAGCGTGATGGATTGATCTTGTGGCCGCGCGCGTTCGATGCGAGCTTTGCTGCGCTGGCGCCGCTCTGTGGAGGCGTGTTTGTTTTCGTGGCGTGTGCGCTGCTGCTGCTGCGTAACTGGAGCGATGCGCCAACGCGGCGGCAGCGAATCGTGCTCGTGGGGCTGGTGGTTTTCGGCGGGCTGTTTTTGCAGTGGGCAGCAGTGCGGGTAACGCATGTCGACGTGTTTGCTGAGGTCATGCGTCGCACGTATGCGTGGAAGACCGGCGGCTATTGGACGGTCGGCGCGGGTGTGACAGACGTGGCTGATTTCATCGGCGGGTACGTGGCGCGCGCGGCAAGTTATCCAGTGCACCAGATGCGGCATCCGCCGGGCTTGTCGCTGATTTTCTGGATCGGCACGAAATTGTTCGAAGCGATGCCCGTGCCGGCGAATGCGATCGCTGGCTGGCTGGCGACGACGAGCTGTCAGAGCCTGGTGCGCGTGGATGTGCCGGCTGCGCAGATGGCGGCTGGCGCATTCGGTGCGGTGGTGGAGATTCTGGCGGCGATGGCCGTGGCGGCGCCGTTGTATGCGCTGGTGCGACGGACCGTGGGAGAACGGGCTGCTGCGATCGCGGTATTGGCGTATACGCTGACGCCGGGATTCGGCATATGGGTTTCGCAGTTCGATCGTGGATTGGCATTATTCACGCCGCTGATTTTGTTGTTGTGCGAGCGCTTTGTGCAATCACGGCGAGTTGTCTGGATGCTGGCGGCTGGAACGACGTTGTCGTTCGCAACATTTCTGACGTTCGGCGCCGCGCCGATCGGGCTGATTGCTGCGGTCTACACAGTAGTGCGGATGACGTGGGACGAACTCAGGGGTGAAGCTGGTGCCACAGCGAGTGGACGCATGGGCGAATTCCTGCCTGTGTTGCTTGATCTTGTGCGCGGTGGAGCGGCGGCGCTGCTTGGTACTGCTTTGATCTGGGGTGCGGCATATGTGTGGACCGGGTTGAACGTGTTCACTTTGTACGACGTCATCTTCGACAGCCATCTGGGCATCGAGTTCCCGTTCTGGCCATTCGTGGTCTGGCATCCGTGGGACATGCTGATGATGGCCGGACTGCCAATCGTGGCGGCAGCGCTGCTGTCCGTGTTCGGTGGTTCTGCATCGGCACGCGGAAAAAAAGTTTCATTCGCATCTGCGTTCATCGTGCCGCTGGTGATTTTGTCGGCGCTGCACGTGGCGCGTGGTGAGACTGGGCGTGTGTGGCTGTACTTCGTGCCGGCAGCTGTGGCAGCGGCAGCGGCGCTGCTGCATGAGCGGAAGGCGCTCGCCGCAGTCACGTTCGTGCTGCTCGGTGCACAGGCGGCTGTGCAGGGAGCGGTGCTGCGCGTGCATGAGTATGGTTACATGCCGGAGACGCTTCCTGTTGCAGAGGCGCCGATGGCGGCTGTGAAGATCGACACGCGCTTCGGTGCGAGCGGCCAGATTGCGCTGCTGGCATATGAAATGGATGAACTTGCTGCGGGAAGAGAAAGTGCAATTCGTTTGTACTGGCAGCGCATGAGTGATGAACCATTGCAGACGTCGTTCCGGTCGTTCGTACATGTGGCGACGGATTTGAACGATCCGATGCGTGTGGCGCAGGCGGACGGGCTGCCGATGCGTGAAGCGTATCCGACCACCTGCTGGGCGAAGGGGCAGATCGTCGTTGATGAGCAGCGTTTCAGTGTGAGCGCCGACGCCGCCCCGGGAGAATATCTGGTCTTCGTCGGTTTGTACGATTCACTCGATGGGCAGCGGCCGCCGACCTTCGCCAGCCCACCTGCCGAACAGATGCACGGTTCCGTGCTGTTGCCCACGCGTGCGCTGGTGCAGGGAAATTGACGGTGATCGTGGGTGATGGCAGGTAACTACTCAGGTCGGTCTATTTCTCGTCGCGAAACACGCTGTTCCTCCTCCCTTCGGGAGGAGGAACAGCGTGTTTCGCGGGAAATATCAACTTAGGCCTGAGTAGTTACGATGGCGGACATTCGGAGAGCGATGGCATGAAACGAGAGCATGAGAAGTCGACGTGGTGGATTCCTGCGCTGCTGGTGTTGCTGGCGGCTGTGCTGCGCATGTATCGTCTCGACCTGATTGATTTTCGATTTGATCAGGCGTATCCGTTGTGGTACGCGCAGGATATTGCTGCGGGACGATTGTGGGGAATGCAGCCGCACGGATCGGTCGGTGCGCACCCGGCGGCGTATTTGTATGTGATGGCGCTGCCGTACTTGTTCACGAAGAATTTTTTTGCAGTGGTGGTGTATCGCGTGTTCTTCGATGTGCTCACGGTGGCGATGGTGTATGCGATCGGGCGGCGCTATTTCAGTGTGCGCGTAGGAGTGATCGCGGCATTGCTGTATGCGGTGGCGCCGTGGCCGATTCAGTTCGCGCGCAACATGTGGCCGGTGTGCCAGCCGATCGATTCGGCACTCCTGATGATCGGTCTGCTGGAGATTGCGGTGCGTCGCAACTCGCGCGGCTGGTTTATTGCTGCGGCTGGGCTGTCGTTGACGGCCGGCACGCATCTGGGCGGTATGTATCTTGCTCCGGTGGCGTTGCTGGCGGCATGGATCGGGCGGCGCAGCCTGCGCTGGCGACCGCTTCTCGCCGGGCTGATCCCCGGGGTGCTCATCGCTGCAGCGTACTTGATACAGGATGCCGGCAGCGACTTCGGCAACCTGCGCGCGTATCTCGGCGCAGTAGGCGGCGGATCGGTGTGGCGGCCGGAGGTATTCGAGCGCATCGGCTGGCTGAGCGGCGGTGCTCATCTCGGCGTGCTGACCGGCAAGGCATTCGACGTCTGGTCGGCTGCGCCATGGAGCATGGGTGCGTGGATCGACGAGATGCAGGTGATCGGCATGGCGGTGGCGTGCGCCTATGCCATTTGGATCGTGCTGCGGAGACGCAGTGTGCCAGCGTTGATTCTGCTGACGTGGGTGCTCGTGCCGGCGCTGATTCAGTTTCGTTCCAGCCGTCCTGTTGAAGTGCAGTACCTCACCTCGCTGCTGCCAGTGCCTGCGCTGCTGATGGCTGTGGCATTGGCTGGATGGAAGAATCGTGCGAATGGCGCCGACAGTGGCGAAAAGGGCGCTGCAAATGCAGGTGTAGTACGGCGTGGTGTGAACGCTGCGGCGTTGATCGCACTGGGAATCGTGTGCGCCTGGCAAATCACGACGACGCTGCGATTTCATGATGTCGTGGACCGTTTCGATACGGCAGGCGGATACGGGCAGCCGGTGCGCAGTGCACTTGCGGCGCGTGCGGCGTTGATCGCAGCGAATGCCGGCAGCGAGGCAGTCGTGGCGGTGAAGGGATTTCCGACGCCGTGGAATGAGCCGGCGGTGGTTCTGCGCGCGGTGCTTGCCGATGTGCCGCATCGATTTTTCAACAGCGAAAGTGATGGGCTGATTCGCACCGGCGCGCACACGCAGTACATCGTCGCGCCCGGCGCTGAGCCACTGCTGGAGGTGTTGCGTGCGGAAGGCGCGCGCGAGTCATCACTGCCGGCGCGCGTCGGCGGCGGTCGGTTTACGTACGCGCAGATCGATGGCCTGATGAGCGCACTGCCAGATGCGCCGGCTGCGCGCTGGGAGAGCGGGCTGTTGCTGCGCGGCGCGCGGGTACAGCGAGAGTCGAATGCATTGCGCGTCGACGTCGATTTTGAGGTGATCGCGCTGCCGCCGGAAGGTGCGGACTATCACTGGTATTTCCAGGCGTTTGTCGGCGACGAAAAGCGTGCCGGCGTCGACATCGCCGGCGTGCATCCGGCGTCGTGGCGCGTTGGCGATTCACTGCGCCTGCGCGCGATGATTCCGCTTGATGCGCCGCTGCCTGCAGGTCCGTATCGTGTGCGCTTCGGCGCATACACGTATCCGGAGATCGTGCCGGTTACGGTGCAGCAGCCCGACAAGCAGCCGGACAGCGGAGTGGACCTTTGGATTTCAGATTAATTGATTTCGTAACTACTCAGGCCATCTATTTTTCCAACGCGAAACTGGCTATTCCTTCCCCCTTCGGGGGAAAGGAATAGCCAGTTTCGCGGGAAATACTGATTTAGGCCTGAGTAGTTACAGATTTTCTCAATCTGAAATCTGAAATCAGAAATAGAAGAAGGATTCCCGCCAGTGCGCTGATCGCCGCGCCGATGTAGAGATCGAGCGGGCGATAGCTGAGCTCGACGCTGTGCGAGCCGGCGGGAATGCGCACGCCGAGGAGCGCGCCGTATACGCGCACCGGCTGCTGCGAGACGCCGTCGACGAGCGCGACCCAGTTCGGATGAAATGCCTCGCTCACCGTGAGTATGGCGTCGCCGTCCGCCTGCACGGCAATTTTCATGTAGCCGCCTGCTTTGCCCTCGACTGCCGCGGCGCCGCGGCCGCGCGGCGCGTCGCTGCCCAACAGCAGTGTTTCGGCGAACGGATCGAAGCCGGGCATGGACATCGTGGCGAAAATTTTGTTCTCGTCGGACACGATGCGTGACGGCGCGATCCATGCGCCGCGCGTGCCCGGAGGCTGCCAGTCGAGGCGATAGGTGCTGGCGGCCTTGCCTTCGAATTCATCGCGCGCGAGCAGGAACCAGGGAATTTCGACGCCGGCGGGCGTGGTCATCGCGCCGCGCCAGGTGACAGCGTAGCGCACGTTCAGCAGCTTGACCAGCACGTCCTCGGGTGCGCGATCGAGAAGCATTTTGAAATCGCGCCGCACGATCGGTGAGCCGCCGCCGATCTCGTTCATCCCGTTGACGCACGCGCCGTTGAGTGGCAGGCCGAAATGGTTGTAGATTCGTTCGAACGGCGCCGACGCACGCTGCGCGCGATCGGCGACGACCGGCTCGAGCAGTGCAAGTTTGGGGAACGGATCGGCCGGCTTTTGCAGTGCCGTAGTGCGATTGGCGGTGAACAATTCGAACAGCAGAACGGCAAGTGCAGCGGTGATCCACCAGGCCGGAGCGGGAGCCGCCAGCGCGCGCAGGAAGAGCAGCGCCCCGACGGCGAGCAGGCTGAGCGCAAGAAGTGCCACGTGCGGCGCCGCTGCAGAATCCGGGGCGACGGTGCGCAGCACGAGCAGCGCGACGAAGGTGAAGGCTGCAGCGACGACGACACGTGTTCCGATGCGCCGCAGCCGGGCGCGCGTGCGCAGGCCGATCGTGTGCGAGAGCGCATCGAGCCCATAAGCGCCGAGCACGGCGAGCGCAAAGTTCACGATCAGCGCGTGTCGTTCCTGACTTTGAAATTGCCGGTAGCCAGGCGCGAGCAGATAGAAAAAATCGAAGCCGAGCGCATTCGCTCCGAAGGAGAGTACTAATGCGCCGATGGCCACGAGCGCCCAGAGTGTTGCGTCGCTGCGAGAGCGGCGCAGCAGCGCGGCGGCGGCAAACGTGAGCGTGAGCGTACCGACGAACAGCGTTTGCCAGACGCTGAACACGCCGGTGAGCGCGAAGAGGGCGATGTCTTGCAGTGGGAAGCCGCTGCCGGCTTTTTCGAAGGAGAGGCCGGCGCGCGTCGAGTCGATCATGAACAGCACGGACGGCACGAGTTGTATGGCTGAGAGCCCGACGGCGAGAATCCCGGCCGGGGCGATGCGCTTCAGCTGCGCGATGCGCGAATGGCCGCGCGTCCACCACAGCCATGCAAGCGCGCCGGCATAGAGCATGAACAGCAGCGTCTGCGGATGGCCTGCGGTGAGCGCAATTGCGAGCACGCCGGCGAGCGCAGCGATCATGCGTCGCGGGCGTGCGGCGTCGATGAGTCGACGCAGTGCGAGAAAGGCAAAAGGCAACCATGCCGCCGTTTCCAGAATGCCGGTCTGCAGCATGGCGTAGCCGGTCATGAACCCACCGTAGGCGAAGACGCTCGATCCGAAGACTGCGGCTGTGCGACGCAGGCTGAGTGTGCGCAGAAACGCATACGCTCCTGCGGCGGCGAGCAGCGTGTGCAGCATCACTTCGAACTCGAGGGCGCGCAGCGGATATGTTTCCCAGCCGAGGGCGCGCCCGATCAGCATGGCGCCGAGCACGGGTGGATAAAGCAGCTGCGCCTGTGGGTCGGCCTGGAATGGATGCCCGGCATAGAGACACTCTGCGATCGTCGGCAGCCCACCCTGCGCGAGTGAGGCAAACGCGATCTGACGATAGGCAAGAAACTGCAGCGTGAAGTCACCCTGTTGAAAAGTAAGTCGGTCGGCCGGATTCGGCGTGAGCACACGCCAGAAGAAGGCGGCCCAGATCAGGACGAGCACAGCGGCCGCTGCGATGCGGCTGAGGAATGCAGGGCGAGCGGGCATGGAGGGTAGTGTACAGAGGGCGGAGATCGGCGGGGGCATCCGCAGTTAGGAGCAGATGTAGACAGCAGATTTGTCTCACGCGAAGCCGCAAAGAACGCGAAGGGAAATACTGATTTAGGCCATCACCCTCAACTTAAGAAAAATCATCGTCTGTCAAGGGTAGAAGTGGTGTATCCGTTTTGATCTTCCTGGGCGATTTTTTACGTTTTATAAGTCCATACAACTTGTAGTTAGCGACCAGATAGGCAATCGGATCATCGGCTTC